>CAZSNW010000065.1:0-12958 GCA_964608245.1 uncultured Micromonosporaceae bacterium | reverse complement strand
GTGGTGAGGACCTGGTAGGTGGCGATGGTGACCGGGCGGATCTCCTTGCGTTCGCTGGAGTACTCGCCGATCTCGTCCTCGGTCAGCGTGGTGCGGGCCACCAGCTCCCGCTTCCACTGGCGGCCGGCCACCGTGTTGGTCACCAGGATCAGCGTGGTGGCCCGGGCACGGGCCATCACCGCCGCACCGACCAGCGTCTTGCCCGCCCCGCACGGCAGCACCACCACACCGGAGCCGCCGGCCCAGAAGTTCTCCACCGCCTCGTGCTGGTAGGGGCGCAGCGACCAGCCGGAGGAGAAGTCCAGGTCGATCGGGTGCGCCTCGCCGTCGACGTAGCCGGCGAGGTCCTCCGCCGGCCACCCCAGCTTGAGCAGCGCCTGCTTGAGCCGGCCCCGCTCGCTGGCGTGCACCACCACGGTGTCCTCGTCGATCCGGGCACCCAGCATGCCGGCCAGCCGCTTGCTGCGGACCACCTCCGCCAGCACCGCCCGGTCCAGTCCGCGCAGCACCAGCCCGTGCGCCGGGTCGTTGACCAGTTGCAGGCGGCCGTAGCGGTCCATGGTCTCGGCCACGTCCACCAGCAGTGCGTGCGGCACCGGGTAGCGGGAGAAGCGCAGCAGCGCGTCGACCACCTGCTCGGCGTCGTGGCCGGCGGCCCGCGCGTTCCACAGCCCCAGCGGGGTCAACCGGTACGTGTGGACGTGCTCCGGTGCCCGTTCCAGCTCGGCGAACGGGGCGATCGCCATCCGGCAGGCGTCGGCGTCGGGGTGGTCGACCTCGAGCAGCAGGGTGCGGTCCGACTGCACGATCAGCGGTCCGCCGGTCACACCCACTCCCTTCCTGCGCCCCGTCGGCCGTGGCCACGGGGCGTGCGGCGACGACCAGTGTGACACGCCGTTCCGACCGGACGCCGGATCCGCCACCGCGCCCGACCGGTGTGATGCGTGCCACGGCGTGACAACGCCACCGTGCCGCAGTTGCGTCTGTTGAGTGGCGGTTGCGGCCGCGGGTGCGTCCGGGGGTCCCGCACCGGTTCCGTGGGCGGTGGTGGGACGCCCCACGGGGCGGGGGCCGGACGCCTACGGGGGCGGGCGACCCCGCTTCGTCGTGACCGTGCTGGCCGGTGCCGGGCGCCACCCGGCCTGACCACGTGGCCGTGCCGGCTGGGTGGTCAGGTCTCCCGGGTGGCCCCGGTGATCCGGTGCAGCGCCACCGTGTGCAGCGTGTCCGCGTCGACGCTCTCGGCGCGCAGGTACCCGGCTCCGATCGACACCGGCCGCAGCAGCCGGGAGGTGGTGGAGCCGTGGGCGTCCAGGTAGCCCACCCACACCGCCGCCCGGTCCTTCAACGCCTCCCGCAGGACCGCCAGCGCCTCCGCGTGCGCCTGGGCGGCGGCCGGCCCGGACGTGGCTGGCCGGACCCGCCGCTGGATCCGGGCCGCCGCGTCGCCGCGCCGCATGTCCTCGATGATCTTCCGTAGCCGGGGCTCGCTCGCGGTGGCGGCGGCGAACCGGGGTGCGGCGACGGGTCGGGCCCGCACCGGCGCCCGGCGGCCGCGGGGCGGCGCCAGCACCACCGCGCCGTAGGCGTCCTCCGGCACCGGCGCGTACCCGGCCTCCCGCAGCGCCGCGAGCAGGCGTGCCACCGGGTGGGGGCTGACCAGCACCGTCGGCGCCAGCCGCCGCAGCTCAAGCCCGGCCAGCCGCCGGTCGGCCAGCACCTGGGTCACCAGGGACTCGTCCTCGCTGCGCAGGTACCCGGCGGCCGACCCGACCCGCAGCCCGCCGTGGGTACGCGCCACGTCGTCGATCAGGTAGGTGAGGGTCTGCGGCACCGGGGTGCGGGACCGGCGGGTGAACATGGCGTGCAGGTCGGCCGCGGTGTACCCGGCGTCCAGCGCCCGGCGCACGCTGTCGCGGGTGACCCGGTGGACGCTCGCCCCGCCGACCGACTCGCGCTCGGTCACCAGCTCCAGTTCAGCCGCGAGGTCCGGTTCCGGAGGTCCGGGCACCACCACCGACAGGTCCGCCTGGACCACCAGTTCGGAGACCGGTTCCGGCAGCAGGCGGTCGAGGATCTCCACCGCCGGTGGTGCGGCGTCCCGCTCGTCGTCCCGGCCGCCGGTGACCAGGGCGTGCCCGTAGCTGGTGAGCGCACCCTGCCCGGTGATGCCGAGCCATTCCGCCTCGGTGAGCACCTCGGCCATCGCCTGCCGCTGGCCGGCCACCCGGCCGGGGGCGTGCCACCGCAGCAGGGCGAGCAGCTCGTCCAGCCCGACCGCGGTGCCCGGGGCCAGGGCGGCGAGCGCCGCCAGGGTGGTCCGGCGCACCTCCGGCGCCCGGGCCCGGTCGGCGCCCGCGGTGAGCGGGCCGACCAGCCGGCCCCGCGCGTCGCGCCGGCCGACGAGGCCCGGCTGCCGCCGCATCACCAGCCACGCCGCGGCCAGCCGGTGCCAGCGCTCCGCGAGCGACGCCAGCCGCCAGTTGTCGAAGCCGGTGGTGGGCAGCAGGGTCCCGTCGTCGCTTGGCCCGGTGCGGGTGTCCTCGCCGATCAGTCCCGCGGCGTACGCGGTCTCCAGCACCAGGGCGACCGCCGGTTCGGGGATGCCGGTGACCTTCGCCAGCCGGCGCAGCTCCCGGATGCCCAGGCCGCCGCCGCGCAGGGTGGGGGCGGGCTCGTCCGCCAGCGCGGTCAGCACGGCGTCGGCCTGCCGTACCGCCTCCATCGCCGCGCCGGCGCCGGCGGCGTCGACCTGCGCCGGGTCGCGCGCCTGTCCGACCGGTACCGGCGGGGTCGGGTGCAGCGGGCCGAGTGGTCCGGTGTCCCGGCGCAGCAGGATGCCGACCTCCCGGGGCAGCTCCACCGTGGAGCGCGAGATCTCCGCCACCAACCCGCGCCCCACCAGCCAGGACACCACGGCCCGGGGTGCGGTGACCGGTCGGCGTCCCTCGTCCGGGTCGCCGTCCAGGCCGTCGGGGTCCGCGTCGGCGACCGTGGCCACCGGGCCGTCGGTGGCCAGGCGGTCCAGCAGTGCCCGCGCCTCCGGGGGCGCCGCCATGATCGCCCGGCGCAGCCCGGCCGGGTCGCCCACCACCGCGGCGACCTCCGGCGACAGCTCCCGGGCCGGTCGACCGAGGCCCGCCGGGTACGGGCCGACGACATCGTCGACAGTGGACACCACTCGCAGGGCGTCGTCGGGGCCGTGGATCAGCAGCAGGTCGGCGAGCCGCCGCACCGCCGCCCGTACCTGGGCCGCCGGTGGCCCGCCCGGTGCGGTGGAGGTCAGCGCCAGGACCCGCTCCAGCGCGCTCGTCCCGTCCGCCTCGCGGGCGAGCCGGACGGCGTCCAGCACCTCCAGGTGGAAGCGGTCGAGCTGATCGAGCGCACGCGCCACCGACAGGCGGGACCGCACCCGGCCGGCGAGTGCGTCCATGTGCCCGGGCGGGGGGACCACCAGATCGGGACGGAGCCGGAAGAGCGTGATCAGATCCTCGTCGGGCAGGGTCCGCAGGTGGTCCGCGAGGGTGTCGCTCATCGCCTCTCCACGCTACCGCGTACCCGGTCCGGCGGAGGGGCGCCGCGGGCGGGCCGGGCCGCCCGAAACTCGGGCGGACGGGCCCCCGGAACACGGGTTAGCCTTATGAGTACACGTTGTCTCCTTCGAAGTTGAGGTCTGCGGTGCCGACGGGTCGTGTGAAGTGGTATGACCCCGCCAAGGGGTTCGGCTTCATCACCAGCGATGAGGGTGGTGACGTGTTCCTGCCGCGCAGCGCCCTGCCTGCCGGCGTGACCGAGGTTCGTAGCGGCCAGCGGGTCGAGTTCGGCATCGTGGAGGGCCGCAAGGGTGCACAGGCGCTCCGCGTGACCCTGGTGGAGCCGCCGCCGTCGCTGGCCGAGCTGCGCCGCCGGCCCGCGGAGGAGCTCCACGGCGTGGTGGAGGACATGATCAAGCTGCTGGAGGCGAAGGTCATGCCGGACCTGCGCCGCGGCCGCTTCCCCGACAAGCGCACCACCCGCACCGTGGCGCAGGTGGTCCACGCGGTGGCCCGCGAGCTGGAGGGCAGTGTGATCCGCTGACGGCCGTGGTTCGTCGACGGGGCGCCGGCCGCAGGCCGGCGCCCCGTCGTTTCGCCTCCGTCAGCCGTCCGCTTCTGCTCAGCCGGCGGTCACGGCCCGCGCCCGGGCGAGCAGCGTCTCGATCGCGGCCCGCCCATCCTCGCCGACGTCGACCGTGTAGTCGTTGACGTACAGCGCGATGTGCGCGTCCACCACCTCGGGGGCGGTCTCCTGGGCGTGCGCGAGCACGTAGTCGCGGCTGGCGGCCGGATCGGCCTTCGCCGCCAGCACCGACGCGCGTACCCAGGCGGCGGCCTGCTCCGGGTCCACCCGGTCGCGCCGGACCACGATCGCCCCCAGCGGTACCGGCAGCCCGGTGTCCTCCTCCCACCACCGGCCCAGATCCACCACCTCGCGCAGCCCGTGGCGGTGGTAGGTGAACCGGGCCTCGTGGATCACCAGCCCGGCGTCGTAGCGGCCGGCCGCCACCGCCGGCATGATCTCGTGGAACGGCACGACGTCCACCCGCGCCGGTACCCGGTCGCCCAGCCACATCCGGAACAACAGGTACGCGGTGGTGTCGGTGCCCGGGACCGCGACCGAGGCGGTCGCCGGGTCGAAGCCGGCGCGGTCACCGCGGATCAGCAGCAGCGGCCCGCAGCCGCGGCCCAGCGCTCCGCCGCACGGCAGCAGCGCGTACCCGGGGTGCATCCAGGGCAGCGCGGCGGCGCTGATCTTGACGATGTCCGGACCCGGTTCGCGGACCAGGCCGTTGGTGACGTCCACGTCGGCGTACCGGACGGTCACCGGCGGCGCGTCCGGTACCAGGCCGTGCACCAGGGCGTGGAAGACGAACGTGTCGTTGGGGCAGGGGGAGATCACCAGGGAGAGGGTCACGCGACCACGGTAGCCCCGACCGGTCACCCCGCCCGAGGGTCACCGGGTCCCGGTGGCCAGCGCGGCCAGCGCGGGTGCGGCCGCGGTCAGCGCCCGCAGCGCCTCGTCCAGCCGCCACGCCGCCCGGTCGCGCGGGCCGACCATGTTGGACACGGTGCGCAGCTCGGCGAAGGGGGTGCCCGCGGTGGCGGCCGCGCACGCCACCCCGTACCCCTCCATCGCCTCGGCCACCGCCTGCGGGTGGGCCTTGGCGAGCCACACGGCGCGGGCCGCGGTGCCGGTGACCGTGGCGACGGTGAGCACCTCACCGGCCACCGCCTCCGGCAGCCGCCGCCGCAGCGTGGCGGTGAGGTCGGGGTCGACCGCGGCGCGGTGGGACCCGAACCCCAGCTCCCCCAGCGGGATGAAGCCGTCGGGGGAGTCGGCGCCCAGGTCCGCGTGCACGCTGGCGGTGGCGACGACCACCGTGCCGATCTCCGCCCGGTCCGGGAAGCCACCGGCCACCCCGGCCGACACCACCGCCCGGTAGGGCCGCCCCTCGGCTTCGGCGAGTGCGAGCAGCCGGGCGGTGCCGGCGGCGGCCGCGGCCGGTCCGACCCCGACCGTCGCGACCACCACGCCCGCGTCGTCCGGCAGCCCCGCGCGGACCGCCTCGCGTTCGACCGGCACCGCGGTGACGACCAGGACCGGGTTCACCGTCGGCCCCCCGGGGTGGCGTGGTCGGTCGACGTGTCCACCGGGGTGGTCGCCGGTCGGACGGTCGCGTACCCGGCGGACGTGCCCCGGGCCGCGCGCAGCACCTCGCGGCGCAGCCGGACCGCGGTCACCACCGCGTACCCGGCCGCCACGACGGCGAACCCGGCGGCCACCGAAAGACCCAGCCGCCCGGGCACCGGCACCAGACCGAGCCCGCCGCCGGCCACGAACGCGAGCATGAGCAGGGTCTCGGAGTGGGCGAACGCGGTGGCCCGCTGCCGCTCCGGCACCCGCTCCTGGATGGAGGAGTCCACCGCCAGCTTGGCGAAGCCGCTGGCGACCGCCACCACCACGCAGCACGGCACCGCGGTCGGCAGCGCGTACCGCACCGCGGCGAACGTGGTCACGGCGGCCGCCGCCACCAGGCCCACCGCCTGCACCACGGCCGGTCGGCGCAGCCGCAGCCGGCTGCCGACCGCCACCGCCAGGAACGTGCCGACCACCAGCGCCCCGCTGACCAGGCCGATGGCCGCCCCCTCCGACAGTCCGACCGGGCCGAAGGTGGTGCCGAACGGCCCCGGTTCCCGCACCGCGAACGCGAGGAAGATCAACAGGAATCCGTACAGCGCCCGGTGGCTGGCCGCCCCGGCGACGGTGGCGCTCACCAGTCCGCGGGACAGCACCCGTCCGCCGTTGCGGGGGCGGAGCCGCAGCACCGCGCGGAGCAGGCGGGGCGGGGTCTCCGGCGGGTCGGTGTCGGCGCGTGGGGGCAGGCGCAGCGCCACCACCATGCCCACCAGGAAGATCACCGCGGCGACCCGCAGCGGCCACTGGGGTCCGAACCAGAACGCCGCCAGCCCCACCGGCGTCACCAGGGCGCCGGCGATCGTGCCGTACAGGCTGCCGCGGGCGTTGGCCTGGGACAGTCCGAGGGTGGGTGGCAGCAGCCGGGGCACGGTGCCGGCGCGCGCCACCCCGTACGCCCGGGACAGCACCAGCACCCCGAAGGCCGCCGGGTAGAGGGCGACGCTGTCCAAGTGGTCGGCGATCAGCAGGGCGAGCAGGCCGCGGCCGAGCATGGTGGCGGCCAGCGCGTACCGGCGGCCGTGCGGCACCAGGTCCAGCAGCGGTCCGATGAGCGGAGCCAGCAACGCGAACGGGACCATGGTGACCAGCAGGTACAGCGCCACGTTGCCGCGCGCCTCACCCAGCGGGACCGCGAAGAAGATGGTGCCGGCGAGCCCCACCGCAAGCAGCGTGTCGCCGGCGATCGAAGCGGCCTGCAGGTCGAGCAGGCGCCGCAGCCCGGGGTCGCCGCCGGCGAACCGCAGGCGTACCCGGCGCAGGCCGTCGGTCACCCGACGCGCGCCACGGACCACCGGCGCGGCCGCGGTCCGGGCGCCGTGGGCGGTGGTGTCCGCGGCACGCCGCCAGCTGTCCGCAAGGGGCATGCGTCCATCATCACCCGAGGCTGCCCGACCGGGTCGGGACTGTCGCCGACCCGGTGAAACAATGTCTGTCATGTCCACGACGAGCGGTGCGCTTGCCGGGCGTGGCCGGGCTCGGGCCGCCCGGCCGGACCCGCTGTGCGCGGCCGCGGTGGAGCTGGCCCGGTCGGCGATCACCGAGGTGGAGCCGGAGTATGTCGGGGAGCACCTGGAGGTCATCCCCGAAGGCGAGCGCCTGGTGACCCACCTGTTCGAGTGCCTGCTCCCGGGGTACCGGGGATGGCGGTGGGCCGTCACGGTGGGCCGGGCCCCGCGGGCGCGGCGCGTGACGATCAACGAGACGGTGCTGCTGCCGGGGCCGGACGCGCTGCAGGCGCCCCGCTGGGTGCCGTGGGACGAGCGGCTCCGGCCCGGCGACCTCGGCGTGGGTGACCTGCTTCCGGCACCGCCGGACGACGAGCGGTTGGTGCCCGGCTACCTCCACTCCGACGACCCCGCGGTGGAGGAGGTCGCGTGGGAGCTCGGGCTGGGGCGGGCCCGGGTGATGTCGCGACAGGGGCGGACCGACACCGCGAAGCGGTGGTACGAGAGCGACCGCGGCCCCAAGGCGCCGATCTCGGTGGCGGCGCCGCCGGAGGCGCGCTGCGGCACGTGCGGCTTCTTCCTGCCGCTGGCCGGTTGGCTGCGGCAGATGTTCGGGGTCTGCGGCAACCTGTACGCGCCGGACGACGGGCGGGTGGTCAGCGTCGACCACGGCTGCGGCGCGCACTCCGAGGTGCTGGTGGAGACGGGCTCGCCGGTGGACGAGCTGCCCACCGTGTACGACGACGGCGGAGTGGACCCGCTCGACCTGCGGGACGGGTCCGGCACGGACGCTGACGGCTCCGCCGGATCCGACGACGGCCGGTCGTCCTGACCGCGGCCGCCCGGTCAGCCTTCCCGGGCGCGGCGGCGCGCCCGTCGCCGGTCCCGCACCGCCATGAGCACGATGCCCGGCAGCCCGACCAGCACGCCGGCCACGCAGACCCGCAGCCACTCCGCCGGGCCGCCGGCCGCCGCCACCACCACGGCCGCGACCGCCCACGCGGCGGTACCGACCACCAGCACCGGCACCATCGGCGGATCCGGCGGCGGCGGGTTGGCGGGCGGCTGCACGACTGCCAGGGTACGGGTCACGCCGTGCCGCGATCCCGGGTACCCTGCAACCCACGCACTCCCCGGGGGTGACGTCTGTCATATCCCGTGGTTGTTAGCGATGCTCATTAGTTACGCTAACTATCGTGACGGAGCGGACGGTGACGGCTCGACGTGTGACAGCAGCCCAGCTCGCCGTGCTGCTCAGGGACGCCATCACCCGCCTCAACCGGCGGGTACGGCAGACCCGACCGGTCGGTGACCTCACCGGCACCCAGCTGTCGGCACTGGCCAGTCTGGAGTTGGCCGGTGCGCTGACCCCGAGCGAACTCGCGGAACTGGAGCGGGTCCGCCCGCCGACCATGTCGCGGATCGTCGCCAAGCTCGAGGAGCGGGGCCTGGTGCAGCGGACCCCGCACCCCACCGACGGCCGGCAGGTGATCCTCGCCCCCACCGCGCAGGGGCGGGCGGTGCTCGCGCAGATCACCCGGGCCCGGGAGGAGTGGCTCACCCGTCGGCTGGCCGAGCTGACCCCGGAGGAGCGGGAGGTCCTGCAGGAAGCCGCGGAGATCCTGCGCCGGCTGGCGCAGAGCTGACCGGGCCGGGCCGACGCCGGGAGCGGGTGGCGCACACCGCGCCGCCGGACCGTTCGCGCCGTCAGACCACGACCGACCACGGCTCGAAAGGGGATGTCCCGGAGTGCGTGCCCGCCTGCTGCACACCTTCCAGTCGCTGACGGTGCGCAACTACCGTCTGTACGCCAGCGGACAGCTGATCAAGCTGCTCGGCGTGTGGACGATGTTCGTGGCCCAGGACTGGCTGGTGCTCACGCTCTCCGGCGACTCCCCGGCCGCCGTCGGCGTCGTGGTGGCGCTGCAGTTCACCCCGCTGCTGCTGCTCACCCTGCTGGGCGGGGCGCTGGCCGACCGGTACGACAAGCGGAAGCTGCTCATGGTGGTCAACGCCTGCTTCGCCGTGCTGGCGGTGGTCATGGCGGTGATCGTGCTCACCGGGGTGGTGCGGCTGTGGCACGTCTTCGTGCTCGCCGCCCTCATGGGGGTGGTCAACGCCCTGGAGAACCCGGCCCGGCAGTCGTTCGTCTCCGAACTGGTCGGCACCACCCTGCTGCCCAACGCGCTGTCGCTGAACTCCTCGGTGTTCAACTCCGCCCGTATCGGCGGCTCCGCTCTGGCCGGGGTGCTGATCGCCGCGTTCGGACTCGGCCCCACCTTCGCCATCGCCGCCGCGGCGGCGGTCGCGCCGCTGGTCAGCCTGGCCCGGATGAGCCCGGCCGAGCTCTACCGTGAGCCGCGCGCCGGCACCGCCCGGGGCTCCGTCCGCGTGATCGACGGCATCCGCTACGTCCGGGGGCGCCCGGACCTGGTGATGGCGATGGCGCTGGTGGCGGTCATCGGGTTTGCCGGCTTCAACTTCCAGGTCACCCTCGCAGCACTGTCCAAGGTGGTCTATCAGACCGAGCCGTCGGCCTTCGGAATCCTGCTGACCTCGCTGGCGATCGGGTCGCTGGGTGGGGCGCTGGCGAGCTCCTGGCGCCGGTCCCGGCCCTCGGGCTACCTGGTCACCGGGGCGGCCGTCGCGTTCGGCGCCTTCGCGTTGCTGGTCGGGCTGGCCGACCCGTACTGGCTGGTCGCCCTCCTGCTGCTGCCCACCGGCTTCTTCGCGGTGTTCTTCGCCCAGGCCGCCAACCAGCGGGTGCAGCTCGGCTGCGACGCCGGCATCCGCGGGCGGGTGATGGCGCTGTACGTGCTGGTGTTCCTCGGCACCACGCCGGCCGGGGCGCTCGCGGTCGGCTGGTGGTCGGAGCACTTAGGACCCGCCTCGGCGATCTGGGTCGGCGGGCTGATCTCGCTGCTCGCCGGGGTGGCCGCGCTCGCCTGGCAGCTGCGGCGGCGCGGCGAGGTGCTGCGGGTCCGCATCCGGCCGCTGCCCCGGGTCTACGTGGCGGCGCGCGCGAGCCGCCACGCGGTCTAGCCTCGGTTCGTGCGACTGTTCATCGCCGCGTACCCGCCGCCGTCGGCACTGGACCACCTCGCCGACGCGCTCACCGGGACCCGCCTGGGCGCCGCGGCCGCCGCCGGCACCAACGTCCGGCTCGTCCGTCGGCACCTGTGGCACGTCACCGTGGCGTTCCTCGGCGAGGTGGCCGACCACCGGGTGGCGACGGTGACCGAGGCGGTGCGGGAGGGCGTCCGGCGCTGGCGTGCCGACGGCGGGACGCCGCCGGTGCTGCGTCTGGCCGGGGCCGGCCGGTTCGGCCGCGGGCCGTCCACGGTGCTGTGGGTGGGGCTGTCCGGTGAGGTGGACGCGTTCCGGTCGCTGGGCCTGGCGGTCCGCGCCGCGCTGCGCCGCCGCCGCCTGCCGTTCGACACCAAGCCGCTGCACCCCCACCTGACCCTGGCGCGGCCCGGGGGACGGCTGCCCGCCGACGACATCGCGGCCGACCTGGCCACCCTGGGCTCCTACGAGGGCCCGGAGTGGCGGGTCGACCAGCTGGCCGTGGTGTCCAGCCGACCGGGACCCACCCCGGTCCACGAGCAGCTGGTCGGCGTACCGCTGGTCGACCCGTCGTGACCGGCGCCGGTCACCTCACCAGGCCCAGGCCTCCGGCCCGGGGCCGCCCTTGCCGACCGGCGGGAAGATCTCGTCGAGCCTGGCGAGCGTGGCCTCGTCCAATGTGATCTCCAGCGCCCTCAGCGACGACTCCAGCTGCGCCAGCGTCCGCGGGCCGATGATCGGCGCGGTCACCGCCGGCTGGGCCAGCAGCCAGGCGATGCCCACGTCGGCCGGGTCGTGCCCGAGGTCGGCGCACAGCTTCTCGTACGCCTCGATGGCCGGTCGGTGCTTCTTGAGCGCCTCGTCGGCCCGGCCGGAGGTGGTCCGGGCGGCACCCCCCTCGGCGAGCTTGCGCAGCGCGCCGCCGAGCGCGCCGCCGTGCAGCGGCGACCACGGGATGATGCCGATGCCGTACTCCTGCGCCGCCGGCAGCACCTCCAGCTCCACGTGCCGGGTGAGCAGGTTGTAGATGCACTGCTCGGAGACCAGGCCCAGGAAGTGCCGCCGGTTGGCGGCCTCCTGCGCCCGCACCAGGTGCCAGCCGGCGAAGTTGGACGACCCGACGTACCGGATCTTGCCCTGGGTGACCAGCACCTCCATCGCCTGCCAGATCTCCTCCCACGGGGTGCTCCGCTCCACGTGGTGCATCTGGTACAGGTCGATCCAGTCGGTCTGGAGCCGGCGGAGCGAGTCCTCACAGGCCGCGATCAGGTGGCGGGCCGAGAGCCCGCGGTCGGTGGGCCAGTCGCCCATCTCCCCGTACGCCTTGGTGGCGAGCACCACGTGGTCGCGGCGCCCCCCGCCCTGGGCGAACCAGCGCCCGATGATCTGCTCGGTGACGCCCTCGCCCTTCTTCCACCCGTAGACGTTGGCGGTGTCGAAGAAGTTGATGCCGTGCTCCAGCGCCCGGTCCATGATGGCGAAGCTGTCCGGTTCGGAGGTCTGCGGGCCGAAGTTCATCGTGCCCAGGCAGAGCCGGCTCACGGCGAGGCCGGTACGGCCGAGATTGGTGTAATCCATGAGACCACCCTGCCACGCGCGCGCGGCCGGGCGGCCGCCCCACGCGGCTTGTGATCATGAGCGCACGCACCAGATCTCGTGGCGATCATGAAGCCAGGTTCATGATCGCGGGGAGGGCGGGGATGGCGCGGGGCGGGCGAGGGGGAATCGGTGCGACGGGTCACGGCGTGTTGTCCTACGCTGGGCGGCATGAGTCACGTCCTCGTCGCCGTCGCGTGGCCGTACGCGAACGGCCCGCGACACATCGGCCATGTCTCCGGGTTCGGAGTGCCCTCCGACGTCTTCGCCCGGTACATGCGAATGGCCGGGCACGACGTGCTCATGGTCTCGGGCACCGACGAACACGGCACCCCGATCCTGGTGCAGGCGGAGCAGGAGGGGGTCAGCCCCCGGGAGCTCGCCGACCGGTACAACCGCGTGATCGTCGAGGACCTCGCCGCACTCGGGCTCTCCTACGACCTGTTCACCCGCACCACCACCCGCAACCACTACGCGGTGGCCCAGGAGCTGTTCCTCACCCTGCACCGCAACGGGTACATGGTCGAGCAGAAGACCCAGGGGGCGATCTCGCCCTCCAGCGGGCGCACCCTGCCCGACCGCTACATCGAGGGCACCTGCCCGATCTGCGGCTTCGAGGGGGCCCGGGGTGACCAGTGCGACAACTGCGGCAACCAGCTCGACGCGGTCGACCTGATCAACCCGCGCTCGCGGATCAACGGTGAGGTGCCCGAGTTCGTGGAGACCGAGCACTTCTTCCTGGACCTGCCGGCGCTGCGGGACGCGCTCGCGGAGTGGCTGCGCAGCCGTACCGACTGGCGCCCGAACGTCCTCAAGTTCGCACTCAACCTGCTGGAAGACATGCGGCCCCGGGCGATGACCCGGGACATCGACTGGGGCATCCCGGTGCCGCTGCCCGGCTGGCGGGAGAACCCGAACAAGCGGCTCTACGTCTGGTTCGACGCGGTGATCGGGTACCTGTCGGCGCCGATCGAGTGGGCCCGCCGCGGCGGGGACCCGCAGGCCTGGCGGCACTGGTGGACCAACCCGCAGGCCCGGCAGTACTACTTCATGGGCAAGGACAACATCACCTTCCACGCCCAGATCTGGCCGGCGGAGCTGCTCGGCTACAGCGG
>CAZSNW010000064.1:0-12993 GCA_964608245.1 uncultured Micromonosporaceae bacterium | reverse complement strand
CGAGCAGGCGGCGTACTACGGGGACGGATTCTTCGCCAACCACATCTTCTGGCCGGCCGAGCACACCCGGCGGATGGTGGAGCTCTACCGGCGACGGTTCGCCCAGCACGGGCACGGGCCGCCGGAGGCGGCGATCGTGGGCCTGGGCGGGCAGGTGTTCATGCGCGAGCGGTCACAGGACGCGGTACGCGAGTTCCGGCCCTACTTCGACGTCGCCCCGGTGTACGGGCACGGGCCGTCGCTGGAGGAGTTCATGGAACTCACCCCGCTGACGGTCGGCAGCCCGCAGCAGGTGATCGACCGGACGCTCTCGTTCCGCGAGTACGTCGGCGACTACCAGCGACAGCTGTTCCTCATCGACCACGCCGGGCTGCCGCTGAAGACGGTGCTGGAGCAGATGGACCTGCTCGGCGAGCGGGTGGTGCCGGTGCTGCGGCGTGAGTTCGCGGCCCGCCGGGCGCCGGGCGTGCCGGATCCGCCCACCCACGCGGCCCGGGTCGAGGCCGCCCGGGCGGCCGCCGCTCCCGAGAAGTCGCCTGAGGGACCCGCCCGCCGGCGGTGACGGTGCCCGTACGGCCCTGACCCGCCCGGATCCGACCGGCCCCCGCACACGCGTGGAACGAGACGTGCGGGGACCGCACCGCAGACGGCGGGTGTCAGGCGCGCGGGCTGCTCGCCGACTCTGAGGGGCCGTCCGGACTCCCCGGTCGTGTCGGCGGCGGTCTGCGCGGCCGGTGCGGCGGGAGCGGGGACGTGTCCGTCCTGCGGCTGCGACTGCTGGGCCCGCCGGGCGCGCACCGCGTTGACGATCATCAGGACCGGCAGCACGAACGCGATCGGGAAGAACGCGACCCCGCCGCCCGAGTGGAACAACAGGAGGTACGCGCCGTAACCGGCGAACCCGACGCCGACCACCCGACTGAGCGCCCGCACGAGGGGCCCCTGCGCGGTGCCGGCGATCACGGTCACCGCGAGCACGACGAGGCCGGTGACGATGAGCGCACCGGCGTACAGCTGGAGCTGGGCCTCGGTGAGCTGGATCTCGGTCACGGGTCCTCTCGCGGCGCCCCCGCAGCGGGTCGACCGGACGCCGACCCTACGGCATCCGGCGCCCGCGCGACACCCGCGGGGCACACATCACGACCCTCGATGCGCTTAGTGATGCGGACGGTGTGCGCAACCCACCCTGCGCACACCGTCCGGTCCGCGCAGGTTCGGAGGAGGGTCCGACGTGTCCGACATCGACCTCGACTTCCTGCTCAACGACTTCGTCACCCGCGTCCCGGAGGTGTCCCACGCGGTGGCGATCTCGGCCGACGGCCTGGTGCTCGCGGCGTCCCGCGGCTTGCCGCCGGACTCCCGTGACCAGCTCGCGGCGGTCGGCTCGGGGCTGGTCAGCCTGCTGCACGGCGCGGCGAGGTTCTTCCGCGCCGGTCGGGTCGTCTCCAACGTCACCGAGCTGGACGGCGGGTTCATGTTCTGCATGTCGGTCAGCTCCGGCGCCTCGCTGCTCGTGCTGGGCACGCGGCGCTGCGACATCGGGCTGGTCGGGCACGAGCTGGCGGACCTGGTCAACCGGGTGGGCCCGGCGCTGACCCCGCGGCGGCGCGCGACCGTGGCCGCGCCGGCCGGTGTGGATGCGCCGGGGCACGCGACGACGATCACCAGGGAGACGGCATGAGGACCCTACGCACCCCGCGCGCCGGCCGGGCGGTCGCTGCCGTGGTGGCCGCGCTCGCCGTGGCGGTGGCCGGTTGTGCCCGCTTCAACGGCGGCTCGGACCCTGAGGCGGTCCGGATCGGCTTCATCGCCAGCCTCTCCGGCATCTACCAGTCGGTCGGCGAGGACATGCGCGACGGCTTCCAGCTCTACCTGGAACTCAACGGCGGCACGTTGGGCGGGCGTGACGTGGACGTGGTGCTCGTCGACGAGGGTGACGGCCCGGCGACCGCCCTGCCGGCGGCCGAACGGCTCATCCGGCAGGAGGACGTGGCCGCGCTGGTGGGCGTCGTGGGCGGCGGTTCGTACGCGGCGATCGCGCCGCTGGCGACCGAGCACGGGATCCCGCTGATCGGCTCCAACGCCCGGCCCGACCTGCATCCGGACGAGGTGGAGTGGCTGTGGCACACCTCGTTCATCTCCGACGAGCCGGGTCGGGCGATCGCGCCGTACCTGTACGAGACCGTCGACGGTCCGGTGTACGCGATCGGGCCGGACTACCAGGGCGGGCACGACGAGCTGCGCGGCTTCGTGGAGGAGTTCACCGCGCTCGGTGGCGAACTGGCCAATCCCGACGGTGAGGTGACCTGGACCCCGTTCCCGGACACCACCGATTTCCTTCCCTACTTCAGCGCGATCGCCGAGACCGATGCGGTGGCGGTCTACGCCTTCTACGCCGGTCGGGCGGCCGTCGACTTCGTGACCCAGTACCGCCAGTCGGAGATCGCCGACCTGCCGTTGTACGGGGCGTTCCTGACCGAGGGTGCGGTGCTGGAGGCGCAGGGCACCACGGCCGAGGGGATCTGGAACGTCCTCAACTACTCGCCGGACCTGGACAACCCGGCCAACCGGGAGTTCGTCGCCGAGTGGTCGATCCGCTACGACCGTACGCCCACCACGTTCGCGATGGCGAGCTACGACGCCGCCGCGGTGCTGGACCGGGCGATCGCCCTCATCGACGGGGAGGTCACCGCAGCCAAGATCAACGAGGCGCTGTCGCGGTTGGGGCAGATCGACTCCCCGCGCGGGCCGTGGCAGTTCTCCGCCACCACGCACGCGCCCATCCAGCGCTGGTACCTGCGGGTGGTGGCGTACGACGGCGACCGTCTGTCGAACGTGGTCATCCGCGAGCTCGCCACGCTCGGTGAGTGAGCCGGGAGGAGCCGTGGGCGGGTACCTCATCCCGGCGGTCAACGGGGTGGCGTACGGGCTTCTGCTGTTCGTGGTGGCGGCCGGGTTGACGCTGGTGTTCGGTGCCGGCGGGGTGCTCAACCTCGCCCACGGCTCCTTCTACGCGCTGGGCGCGTACGCGGCCGCGGTGCTGACCGATGGCACCTGGGGCGGACTGTTGTTGGCCGTGGTGGTCGGGGCGGCCGCCGGAGCGCTCGCCGGTGGCCTGCTGGCCGGTGCGGTGCTGCCGCTGGCCGACCGGGGCCACCTGGCGCAGGCGTTGCTGACGTTCGGTGTGTCCCTGGTGCTGGTGGCGCTCCTGGTGCTGGCGTTCGGTGCCGACGAGCTGCGCCCCGCGGTGCCCGCGGCGCTGGACCGGGCGGTGAGCCTGGCCGGTCGTCGCTATCCCGCCTACCGGCTGGCGTTCATCGCGGTCGCCGCGGTGCTGGCGGCGGCGGGCTGGTGGCTGCTGGCCCGTAGCCGGGCGGGGGCGCGGCTGCGCGCGATGGTGGACGACCGGCAGATGCTCGCGAGCCTCGGCACCGATCCGCGGCTGGTGCTGGTCGGGGTCCTGGCCGGCGGCGGCGCGCTGGCCGGTCTGGCGGGAGCGCTGGGTGCCCCGATCATCGGCGCCGGCCCCCGCACCGCCGACCTGGTGCTGCTGTTGTCGCTGATCATCGTGGTGCTCGGCAGGCTGGGGTCGGTCGGCGGGGCGTTCCTGGCGGCGCTGCTGGTCGGCCAGGTGCAGAGCCTCGGGGTGGTGCTGGCGCCGGACTGGGCCCCGTACCTGCTGTTCGCGGCGATGGCGGCGACGCTGCTGCTGCGCCGCCCGGCGGAGGTGCAGCGGTGAGCGGCGGCAGGTGGTCCCGGCGGGTGCCGGCGGTGCCGGCCGCGGCGGTCGCGGTCACCGGGGTGTGCGTGCTCCTGGTGGCCGCGCCGTGGCTGGTCGACGACTACACGCTGCACACCGCGGCGCGCACCGCGGCGGTCGGTCTGCTCGCGGTGAGCGTGGCGGTGCTCACCGGCCAGGCGGGCCTGCCCACCCTGGGCCAGGTGGCGCCGTACGCGGTGGGCGCCTACACCGCCGGCCTGCTCGCCAAGGCCGGCCACACCTCGGCGCCGGTGCAGCTCGTGGCCGCAGCCGGCGCGGCGGCGCTGTTCTCCGCGGTGGTCGGGGTGGGCGTGGTGCGGGTCCGTGGCGTGGTGTTCCTCATGGTGACGTTGGCGGTGGGTGAGCTGACCGCGGTCGCCGCCGACCAGTGGCGCGCCGTCACCGGGGGCACCGACGGGCTGACCCGTGTGCCGGCCACCACGTTGTGGCCGGGTGGTCCGGCCCTGGTCGCCCCCCGTGACGTCTACTGGTACGCGCTGGCGGTGACGGCGCTGGCGGTCACGACGGTGTGGCTGGCCGGCCGGTCACCGTGGGGGCTGCTGGTACGCGGGGTCCGCGACACGGAGACGCGGATGCGCGCCGGGGGCCACCGGGTGGGGCTGCTGCTGCTCGCCACTTACACCGCCGCCGGAGCGCTGGCCGGGGTCGCCGGCGCGCTGCTGGTGGGCGTGCAGCGGTACGTCTCCCCGGCGGACGTGGGCTTCCAGGTGTCGGCGCTGGTACTGCTGGCGGTGGTGGTCGGCGGCGCGCATTCGGTGGCGGGGGCGTTGGCCGGTGCCGGGCTCGTGGTGTGGGTCCGGGACTGGGCGGCCGCCACCGTGCCGGGGTACGGCCCGTTGCTGCTGGGACTGGTGTTCGTGGCCGCGGTCTACCTGCTGCCGCGGGGCGCCGCCGGGGCGCTGTCCGACCTCGGCCGGCGACTGGTCGGACGACGCGCGGTGCAGGAGGGCTAGGAAGGCGTGGAGAAGCTGCTCGCGGTGGCGGGACTGACCCGCCGGTACGGCGCGGTGCCCGCCCTGGTCGAGGTGGACCTGCGGCTGGCCGAGGGTGACCGGCACGCGGTGATCGGCCCCAACGGGGCGGGCAAGTCCACCCTGCTGCACCTGATCGCCGGCACCCTGCGACCGTCCGCCGGCCGGGTGGTGCTGTCCGGTCGGGACGTCACCCGCGCCTCGGCGGCCACCCGCGCCCGCCTGGGGATCACCCGCACCTTCCAGACCCCGGCACTGGCCGGTTCGCTGACGGTGCTGGACAACCTGGTGATCGGGGCGTGGCGGCGGACACCGGGCGGTGCGCGCTGGTGGCCGCGGCGCCACCGCCAGCTGGCGGCGCGCTGCCTGCACCTGCTTGACCGGCTGGGGCTGACCGGCGTCGCCGACCGCCCGGCCGGGACGCTCCCGCACGGCACCCGTCGACTGGTCGAGCTGGCGGTGGCGCTGGCCGGCCGACCCCGGCTGCTCCTGCTCGACGAGCCGGCGGCCGGGCTCACCGGTGCCGACCTGCCCCGGCTGGTGGCCTGCCTGCGGTCGCTGCCAAAGCAGGTGGCGGTGCTGATGGTCGAGCACCACCTCGACGTGGTGGCGGCGCTGGCCGACACCGTGACCGTGCTGCACCACGGACGGGTGCTGGCCCGGGGCACCCCGCACCAGGTGGCGCGGGATCCGGTGGTGGCCGAGGTGTACCTGGGGACGGGAGGCTGACGTGCTCCACCTGGTGGACGTCCACGCGGGGTACGGGGGCGGTACCGCGCTGCACGGGATCGACCTCGTGGTGGACCCCGGAACGGTGCACGCGGTCGTCGGGCACAACGGCGCGGGCAAGACGACGTTGGTGCACGTGGTTGCCGGACTGCACCGTGCCGCCGCCGGCCGGATCCTGCTCGACGGTCGGGATCTCACCGCCGCCCCGCCCCACGTGCGGGCCCGGGTGGGGATCGGCCTGGTGCCGCAGGGGCGGAGGGTGTTCGGGTCACTCACCGTGGCCGAGCACCTGGCGATCGCGTACCGGCGCCGGGCACAGGGAGCGTGGACACCCGAGCGGGTGCTCGCGCTGCTGCCCCAGCTGGCGGCGCGGCTGACCCACCGGGGCCGGGAGCTGTCCGGCGGCGAGCAACAGATGCTGGCGCTGGCCCGGGCGCTGCTGACCGCGCCCCGTCTGCTGCTGCTCGACGAGCCGACCGAGGGCCTTGCCCCGGCGGTCGCCGCCCGGATCGAAGGGTTGATCCGCACGCTTGCGGGCACCGGGTTGACTATGCTGCTGACCGCCCCCCAGCCGACGCTGCCCCTGGCCGTGGCCGACCGTGTGACGGTCCTGGTGGCCGGTCGGGTGGCGGCGACGTTCGACGCCACCGAGGCACGCACCGACCCTTCCGGCCTGTCCGCGGTGCTGGGTCTCGACGGCGCGATCACGCCCACCGGCCCGGACCGGCGCCGCTTCCCGCCGGCCTGGGCCGGAACCCTGTCCACCCCCAGCGGAGGCGCCCGATGAGCCGGAACGACACCATCCCCGCCCGTTACCAGTACGCGTTCAGCAACAGCGACCCGCTCGCGGCCGACCAGCTCGCCGCGCTGGAGTACTGCCTGGACCCGGTGACGACCGGGGTGCTGGAGCGCACCGGGCTGGGGCCGGGCGCCCGCTGCCTGGAGATCGGCGCCGGGGGCGGCTCGATCGCCCGCTGGATGGCCGAGCGGGTCGCCCCGGACGGCAGGGTGGTGGCGCTGGACCTCGACACCAGCCGGTGCGCGCCGGCGCCCGGGGTGGAGGTGCGACAGCACGACATCCGACGCGGGCTGCCGAACGACGGTCCGTACGACCTGATCCACGCCCGGCTCGTGCTGCTGCACCTGCACGAGCGGGAACACCTGCTGCGCGGGCTGGTCAACCTGCTGGCGCCGGGCGGCTGGCTGGTGCTGGGTGAGTTCAGCGACGAGCCCCTGCAGGTGGTGACCTGCACCTCGCCGCAGGACGCGCAGCTGTTCCACCGCGTGATCAGCACGCTGTCGGGGATCCTGCGCGAGCACGGTGCGGACCTGACCTGGGCGCGTCGACTGCACGTGTCCATGCGGGACGCGGGACTGGTGGACGTGCACACGGTGGAGTACGCCGAGTCGTGGACCGGCGGCGGCCCGGGCTCCGCGCTGCACCTGTCGAACACCCGGCAGATGCGGGCGAAGCTGCTGGCTGCCGGGATCACCGATGCGGAACTGGCCAGGTTCCAGCTGTTGGCCCAGGACCCCTCGTTCTGCGCCCGTTCGTGGCACTTCGTCTGTACGCGGGGGCGTAAGCCGGTACCGGTCCGCCGCACCCGTCCCGCGAACATCCCTGGACCACTGTGATCTGCTCCACATCAGAGCATCACGCGGCGTGATGTCGCACAAACTGTCCGACATCACCGCTCGTCGCGGAGGGATGCTGGCCTGGGCGGCGGTTCACCGCCCGCGAGTCGGCCAGCGCACGGGCGCAACCGCCGACCGCACCTGCACACCGCAGGTACCGGCGGCATCGGAGCGGGGTGGGGGTCGGGAGCCGTCCCGCTCCGATGCTCCTGGACCTCCAGGAGGTGGATCGTGCGTGACGCGCGGTGGCGACCGGCCGCGGAGGGCATCGTCCCATGACGGTTGTGGACGGTGCGACACTGCGGCAACTCCGGCAGCAGGCCGGGGTCGGCCTGCGCCGGATCGCCAGCGGCGCCAAGGTCCCGGTGTCGGACGGACATCTGAGCCGGGTGGAACGGGGCCACCGTCCGGTCACCCCGGCAATCGTAGCCGCCTACGAGCGGGTGTTGGGGGTACGCGTGGCGGACGTCCTCGCGTGCCGCAGGCGCTCCGGCGGCTGGGACGAACAGGAACGCCGGGCCTTTCTGACCCGGGTGGCGACGGTGGCGGTCGGTGGGCCGCCTGGCGAGCCGGTGGAGCGGCTGCTCGCCGCGGGCGGGGCCGTCACGGCACCCGCTGACGTGGGGATGGTCGACGTCGCGCACGTGGAACAGGTGGTCGCCCTGGTGCGGGACCTGGACCTGCGGTTCGGCGGTGGCCTCACCTGGCAGCTGGGCCGGGACCTGCTCCGGTGGGCGGTGGGCCTGCGCAGCGGCTGGATGGACGACCGGGTGCGGTCCCGGCTGGACGCCGCGGTGGCGGCGCTCGCCACCCGGGTGGCGTGGGCCGCCTTCGACGCCGGTCGGTTCGACGCGGCCCGTGCGACCGCCATGGTGGCGTTGGAGGCGGCGGTCCGCTCCGAGGAGGTGGACCTGCGTGCGCACGTCCTGGCCGAGATCGCCGCGCAGTACAACGACCGGGGCCACCCTGACGAGAGTCTGACGGTGGCGCGACTGGCCGACGGGGACGAACGGGTCGGCGAGGCGACCCGCTGCCTGTTGCATGCGGTCAAGGCCTGGGCGTACGCGGCCAAGGGGGACCGGCATGGTTGCCTGCGCCACCTCGACCTGGCCGAGGCTGCCGCCGGCGCGGTCCGACCCGACGCGGTCCCGGCGTGGTGGGGGGACTTCGCACCGGCCCACGTCGAGGCGATGGCCGGGCACGCGGTGGCGGTGCTCGCCGGTCGGTCGGCCGACGACGGTGACCTGACGGACGCGGAGAAGCGGCTGACCCGCGCCGTGGAGGGGCTCGACCTGGCCGGGCGCACCCGCGCGGCCGTGCTGTGCCGGGCGCGACTGGCGACGCTGTTCGCGCAGGCGGGGGAGCGGGAGCAGGCCGCCGCATGGGCCCGCCAGGCGGTGCAGACGGCCACCGGTCTGCGGTCGGAACGGGTCCGGCGGGCCCTGGCGACCGTGCAGGAGACCACGCCGGTCGACGGTGGGCCGTCCACCGACGCCGGACCGTCGGACGGCGCGTCGTCCCTGCCGACGTCCGTCGAGTGACGACGGTCCGACCGGTCCGCACGCCGTCGACCGTGGGACGGTCCTGGCGCGTGTCGCGCACACGGTGCTGCCGCAACAGTGCGGCAGCACCGCAGCAGTGGCAGGAGCGCCGGGACACGGCATGGTCGGACATGGCGTCCGCGCAGCGACCCTGTGCGCCGCCGGCCGCTGTGGTCACCACCCCTCGACCCCGGAGTACACCCATGCCGACCCGCCGTGCCGCCGCCGTGCTGGCCGGCCTGCTGGTCGTCGCGGCGGCCGGTTGCACCGCCGGACCGGAACCGCCCCCCGCCCCGGTGACGCTGGGGCTGCTGGTCGACTCCACCGGTCCGCTGGCCGACGCGGTACCCGCGGCGGAGCTCGCGGTCCGGCTGGTCAACGAGTCCTACCCGGGTCTCCGTCTGCCGCTCGCCGCCACCACCGGGCTGCCCGGACGTGGCGGGCCGCCCCTGGTGCTGGCGGTGCGCGCCACCGACGGCGATCCCACGAGAGCCGAGGAGGCGGTGGCCTCCCTGCGGGACGAGGGCGCGGTCGCGGTGGTGGCCGCCGAGATCCCCACCGTGGTGGCGGCCGCCGCGGCCGCCGCCGACCGGCGACGGATCCCCCTGGTCGACGCCGCGACCTCCGCCTCCTTCCTGGAGGAGATGGGGCTCGACTGGTACTTCCGCACCGGGCCGGGGGACCGGACCCTGGCCGAGGCGGCGCTCGAGGTGGTGGCGGTCGGCTCCACCACCCGGCGCCTGACCGTGCTCGACCCGGCAGGCGGCGCCGGCGCCGATGTCACCGCCATGGTCGCCGACCTGGCGCGCTCCGCCGGGTTCACCGTCACCGTGCGGGCGGTCCCGGGATCCGCCACCGGTGAGCCGTCCGGTATAGACGACCCCACCGCCGGCGATCCGGTGGGGACACCGACAGTCACGGTGGTCCCGACCGCTGCCGACCGTCGCCCGTTGACGCAGGTGGCCGCCTCCGCTGGCCCGGTGGTCGCGTTCGGGCCCGGGCTCGACGGCCCAGCGGACGAGGCCGGTCGGGTCGCCGGCCCGCCCGGGCTGCTCCGGGCGGCCGCCTGGTCGGCCGCGTTCGCCGAACGGCAACCGTCCGCCCGCGCGGTCGGCGCGCTCTACCAGGAGTGGTACGGCCGGCCGATGACCGGTACGGCGGCCGCGGTCCTCACCGCCGTGCTCGCCGTGGCGCAGGCGGTGGACGAGGCCGCAGACCTCCGTCCCGAGTCGGTACGCGCCGCCCTGCGGCAGCTCGACGTGCCGGCCACCAGGACGATCATGCCCTGGCGCGGCATCCGGTTCGCCGACAACGGTCAGAACGAACTGGCCAGCGCGGTGGTAGAGCAGTGGACCGGCGACGGGATCCGGTTGGTGCATCCGCCCGAACTGGCGAGCGTCGTCCCCGGGACGGAGGAGCCGTGACCGGTGACCCGACCGCCCCCGGCGGTGACCTGCTGCTGACCGGGGCGCTGCTCGCCGACGGCCGGCGGTGCGACGTGCGCCTCCGCGCCGGCCGGGTGCTGGAGGTCCGACCGGCGGGCCACCGCCCCGCCGTACCCGGCCCGACCGTGCCGCCCGACCGGGTCGTCGACCTCGACGGATGGCTGCTGCTGCCCGCCCCGGTCGAGCCGCACGCCCACCTGGACAAGGCGTACACCGCCGACCGGGTCGACAACCCGACCGGCGACCTCGCCGGTGCGGTGGCCGGTTGGCTGCACCACCGGCGGGGACTGACGATCGACGACCTCACCGAGCGGGCCACCGCCGCGCTGGCCGCCCACGTCCGCCACGGCGCCACCGTGGTGCGTACCCACGTGGACGTGGGGGAGGGCATCGGCCTGCGGGCGGTGGAGGCGCTGGTGCGGGTCCGTGAGTCGTTCGCCGGCCGGTGCGCCGTGCAACTGGTCGCCTTCGTCGGGGTGCCGTTGACCGGTGCCGCCGGTACGGAGCACCGGGCGCTGCTGCGCGCGGCGGTGGACGCCGGGGCCGACGTGGTCGGCGGCTGCCCGCACCTCGACCCCGACCCGGTCGGGTACGTCGAGCGGTGTCTGGCGGTCGCCGCCGACCGCGGACTGCCGCTGGACCTGCACGTCGACGAGGCCCTCGACCCGGCCACCCCGGCGTTGCGCGCGCTGCTGGACGTGGTCGGCGACGGGTACCCGCCCGGGGTGGTGGCCAGCCACTGCGTGGGGCTCGCCGCCGCACCGGTCGCCGAGGCCCGCCGGTTGGCCGAGCGGCTGGCCGCCGCGCAGGTGGCGGTGACCTGCCTGCCCCGGACGAACCTCTACCTGCAGGGGCGCGACCACCCGGGTCCAGCCGCCGGTCCACCGCGCGGGCTGCCGCCGCTGCGGCTGCTCGCCGCCGCCGGGGTGACGGTCGCCGCCGGCGGGGACAACGTGCAGGACCCGTTCTGCCCGCTGGGTCGCGGCGACCCGATGGAGACCGCCGCGCTGCTCGTCACCGCCGGCCACCTGGGCGTCGCCGACGCCTGGTACGCGGTCACCACCGGCGCGAGGGCCGCACTCGGGCTGCCACCGGTCGAGGTGGCGCCGGGCGCGCCGGCGGACCTGCTCGCGGTGCCGGCGGCGAACCTGCGGGAGGCGCTCGCCGAGACGCCGCCGGAGCGGATCGTCCTGCGCGCCGGTGAGGTGGTGGCGCGTACCTCGGTGCAGCGGTGGGAGGAACTGCCGAACGCGACCGTCGGAGGGCGCCGGTGAGTGAGAAGCAGGTCCGCACCGTCAGGGAAGCCGATCCGCGGCCGGCCGAGGCGGACGCGAAGCGGCGCGGGCGGAAGCGCGGCGGCTCCGACGTGGAGGCCCGGAAGGAGCAGCCGTCGCTGCTGGAGCTGACCGAGGTCACCCTGACCTACCCGGACGGCACCCAAGCCCTGGACACGGTGTCGCTGCGGCTGGCCGCCGGCGAGTTCGTGGCCGTGGTCGGGCCGTCCGGTTGCGGCAAGAGCTCCCTGCTGCGGATCGCCTCGGGGCTCGCCCGACCGACCAGCGGCACGGCGGTCAACCGCGCGACCGCCACCGGGTACGTGTTCCAGGAGGCGACCCTGCTGCCGTGGCGCACCGTGCGGCGCAACGTGGAGCTGCTGGCCGAGCTGCACGGGATGCCCGCGGCGGAGCGCCGGGCCCGGGCCGACCGGGCGATCGCACGGGTGGGGCTGTCGGAGTTCGCCGAGCACAAGCCGGCGGCCCTGTCGGGCGGGATGCGGATGCGCGCCTCCCTGGCCCGGGCGCTGACGCTGGCGCCGGACCTGTTCCTGCTCGACGAACCGTTCGGGGCGCTCGACGAGCTGACCCGGGAGCGGTTGGGGGAGCAGTTGCAGGAGCTGTTCGTCGCCGACCGGTTCGGCGCCCTGCTGGTGACGCACTCGGTGGCCGAGGCGGTGTTCCTCTCCGACCGGGTGGTGGTGCTGTCGCCCCGCCCCGGTCGGGTGGTGGCGGAGGTGGCGGTGCCGCTGCCGCACCCGCGGCCGCCGGAGGTGCGGTACAGCCCGGAGTTCGCCGCGCTGGCCGCGCAGGTGTCGGCGGCGTTGCGTCGACCGGAGGTGGTCTCGTGAAGGCGCTGCGCACCCTCGGCCCGCCGGTGGCGGTGCTGGTGCTGGCGGTCGGCGGCTGGTTCGCCTACAGCTACCTGCTCTTGCCGCCGCGTCGCCGGTTCCTGCTGCCGCCCCCCGACCGGGTGGTGCGGGTGGGGTTCCTCGACCCGGACAACCGGGCGGAGCTGCTGGCGGCACTGCTGGTGTCGGCGCGGGTCGCTCTCACGGGCCTCGCGATCGCCACCGTGGTCGGGATGACCGCCGCGGTGCTCATGAGCCAGGCCGGTTGGCTGGAGCGCTCCCTCTACCCGTACGCGGTGGTGCTGCAGACCGTGCCGATCCTGGCGATGGTGCCGCTGTTCGGCTACTGGTTCGACTTCGGCATGACCGCCCGGGTGCTGGTGTGCGTGCTGGTCGCGCTGTTCCCGATCATCGCCAACACGCTGTTCGGGCTCCGGTCGGTCGACCGCGGCCACCACGACCTGTTCACCCTGCATGGGGCGGGCCGGCTCACCCGGCTGTGGAAATTGGAGCTGCCGTCGGCCCTGCCGTCGATCTTCACCGGTCTGCGTATCTCGGCCGGCATGTCGGTGATCGGCGCCATCGTGGGTGATTTCTTCTTCCGGCGCGGTGAGCGGGGTACCCGCTGGCTTGAACCGGATCGTGCCGGAATCCCCGTCGATGCGATCCGCATCGGCGATATGGTAGGTGGTGGTGTACCGCGAGCAGATCACGGCGAGATGGTTGGTGTTCGAGGAGTTGTAGCCGCCGATCACCACCATCACGT
>CAZSNW010000063.1:0-13344 GCA_964608245.1 uncultured Micromonosporaceae bacterium | reverse complement strand
CCACCTCCTGGGGGGTGTCGACCCGGATGGTGGGCGGGCTGATCATGTGCCACGGCGACGACAACGGGCTGCGGCTGCCGCCGCGGCTGGCGCCCGTGCAGGTGCTGGTCACCGTGGTCAAGGACGACGCCGGGGTGCGGGAGGCCGCCGCCAAGCTGCGCGACGAGCTGCACGAGGCCGGGGTACGCGTCGGGCTCGACGACCGGGTGGACACGCCGTTCGGTCGCCGGGCGGTCGACGCGGAGCTCAAGGGCTACCCGGTGCGGATCGAGGTCGGCCCGCGGGACCTCGCCGCCGGGCAGGCGGTGCTCGTGCGGCGGGTGGACGGCTCCAAGGCGCCGGTGGCGCTCACCGAGGTGGTGGCGCGGGTGCGCCAGGCGCTGGAGGAGGACCAGCAGCGGCTGTACGACGAGGCGCTGGCGTGGCGCCGGGAGCGCACCGCGGAGGTCACCACCCTGGAGGAGGCGATCGAGGCGGCGGCCACCGGGTGGGCGCGGGTGCCGTGGTCGGCGGTCGGCCCGGAGGGCGAGGCGCGCGCCAACCAGGAGGGCGTGAGCGTGCGCTGCCTGCAGCGGGAGGACGGCTCGGTGCCCGAGTCGCAGGAGGAGCCGGGCCTGGTCGCCTACCTCGCCCGCGCGTACTGACCCGGCCGGGCCGGTGCGCACGGCGTGCACCCGGTCTGGCACAATAAGCGGTTGGTAACCGGCGCGCGTCCGGTGCCCTCTCCTGGGCGCCGCCAGTCCTCGCGGGCACCGGCCCCATCTCCCCACGTGGGCGCCGGCCGTCCGTCCCCGTGTACCGCCGTCGGCGGTGACGACCCACAGGAGCGAAGACACGTGGCCGTACGCATCCGGCTCAAGCGGATGGGCAAGATCCGCAACCCGCAGTACCGCATCGTGGTCGCCGACGCGCGCACCAAGCGTGACGGTCGGGCGATCGAGAACCTCGGCATCTACCACCCCAAGGAGGAGCCTTCCCGGATCGAGGTCAACTCCGAACGGGTCCAGTACTGGCTGTCGGTCGGCGCCCAGCCCAGTGAGCCGGTGAAGGCGCTGCTGCGCCGCACCGGCGACTGGCAGAAGTTCAAGGGGCTGCCGATGCCGACCAAGCCGGTCCAGGTGGCTCCGCCCAAGACCGACAAGCACGCGGTCTACGAGGCCGAGGCCAAGGCCGCCGCCGCGCTGGCGGAGAAGGAGCGGGAGAAGAAGGAGAAGGAGAAGGCGGCGGCGAAGGAGAAGGCCGCCCGGGAGCGCAAGGGCCGGGCCAAGGCCGCCGAGGGCAAGGCCGAGACCGGGGCCGAGGAGCAGACCGCGCCGGAGGCCACCGCGGAGCAGGCCGCCGAGGCCACCGCCGCGCAGGGCGACCAGGACGGTGGGCAGTCCGGTGGCGAGTCCGCGGAGCAGGCCTGACGTGCCGCTGAAGCCCGCGCTGGAGCACCTGGTCCGCGGCATCGTCGCGCACCCGGACGATGTCCGCGTACGCCTGGTGGACAACCGGCGCGGGCGTCGGCTGGAGGTGCGGGTCCACCCGGACGACCTGGGCACCGTGATCGGCCGGAACGGCCGGACCGCCAAGGCGCTGCGCCAGGTGATGTCCTCCATCGGTGGTCGCGGCGTCCGGGTGGAGATCGTCGACCCGTTCTGACCCGATGCTGCTCACGGTCGGCCGGGTGGTACGGCCCCACGGCATCCGGGGCGAGGTCGTGGTGGAGATCCACACCGACGAGCCCGACCAGCGGTTCGCGGCAGGCGCTGAGCTGCTCGCCGAGTCCCCCCACCGGCGGACCGGTCCGCCGGCGCGGCTGCGGGTCGCCGCCAGCCGACCCCACCAGAAGCGGCTGATCGTCGCCTTCGAGGGGGTGGAGGACCGCAACGCCGCCGAGGAGCTCCGCGGCGTGCTGCTGCGCGTCGACAGCGGGGACCTGCCGGAGCCGGAGGACCCGGACGAGTACTTCGACCACCAGCTGGTGGGGCTCGCGGTGGTGGACACCGCGGGGGAGCGCATCGGGGTGGTGGCGCGGATCGACCACGCGCCCGCCTCCGACCTGCTCGTGGTGGAGCGCCCGGACGGGCGTACCGCGCTGGTGCCGTTCGTGACCGCGCTGGTGCCCGAGGTGGACCTGCCCGGTGGACGGATCGTGGTCGACCCGCCGCCTGGCCTGCTGGACCTGTGAGGGTGCCCGGTGCGTATCGACGTGGTGACGATCTTCCCGGAGTACTTCCGGGTGCTGGACCTGTCCCTGATCGGGCGGGCCCGCACCGCCGGGGTGCTCACCGTCGGCGTCCACGACCTGCGGGACTGGACCCACGACGTGCACCGCACCGTGGACGACTCGCCGTACGGCGGCGGGCCCGGCATGGTGATGCGGCCGGAGCCGTGGGGTGAGGCGCTCGACGAGCTGCTGACGCCGGACAGCCGGCTGGTGGTGCCGACCCCGGCCGGCGCCCGGTTCACCCAGGCGGTGGCCGCCGAGCTCGCCGCCGAGATGGTCGACGGGCGGCACCTGGTCTTCGCCTGCGGCCGGTACGAGGGGATCGACCAGCGGGTGATCGACTGGGCGGCCGACCGGGTCCCGGTCAGCGAGCTGTCCATCGGCGACTACGTGGTGTTCGGCGGCGAGGTCGCGACCCTGGTGGTCGTGGAGGCGGTGGTGCGGCTGCTGCCCGGGGTGGTGGGCAACGTCGCCTCGCTGGAGGAGGAGTCGTACGCCCACGGGCTGCTGGAGGCCCCGGTCTACACCAAGCCCGCACGGTGGCGGGACCGGGAGGTGCCGGAGGTGCTGCGCTCCGGCGACCACGGCCGGATCGCCCGCTGGCGCCGTGACCAGTCGCTGCTGCGGACCGCGGCCCGGCGGCCGGACCTGCTGGCCGCCCTGCCGTCGGAGGCGCTGGACGCCTCCGACCGTGCGGTGTTGGCCGGGGCCGGTTACACGGTGCCCGGCGGTGATGTGGCACAGTAAGGAGGTTGCCGTTGCCGCATCAGGCGGCAGCTCGTCGCGGCACCCATCCAGGAACCGTAGGCCGGCTGGTCGCCGGGCCGTGAGTTTTCGAGGACGACGACATGAACACCCTGGACGCGCTGGAGGCCCAGTCGCTGCGGACCGACATCCCCGACTTCCGGGCCGGCGACACGGTCAAGGTTCACGCCCGGGTGGTCGAGGGGAACCGTTCCCGTGTCCAGGTCTTCCAGGGCGTGGTGATCCGCCGTCGGGGCGGTGGCGTCCGGGAGACCTTCACCGTCCGCAAGATCAGCTTCGGGGTGGGGGTGGAGCGGACCTACCCGCTGCACAGCCCGATCATCGACAAGATCGAGGTGGTCTCCCGCGGTGACGTCCGCCGGGCCAAGCTGTACTACCTGCGCGCCCTGCGCGGTCGGAAGGCCCGCATCAAGGAGCTGCGGGAACCGCAGCCGACGGCCTGAGCCGCCCGGTCCGCCCGCCGGCCGGGTCCGCCCGGCCGGCTGAGCGCGGCGGCCCGCACCGGTCGCCCGGACCGGTTCGTCCACGTCGGCTTTCCGGACCTCCCTTCGTCGCGTCTCGGCGACTAAGCTTGCGCCGGTGACGAACGGTGACTACGGCGGAGGCGACCCCCGCGCCTCCGCGGCTGGTGATCGTCCGTGGCCGGGCGGGGAGTCGGAGCACACCTGGTCCGGTGGGCAGACCTGGTCGCCGGGGCCCGGGAACCGGGGATGGTCGGACGGACCGGCGGCGGCCGACCCCTGGGCGAGCGATCCCCGGACCGGTGGTGGAGCCGACTGGGGAGGCGGCCCGGAGGCCCGCGGTGGCGGGTGGGCCGGTGGACCCGAGCCGAACGACGCCCGGTGGACCGGTGCCCCGCACGCGGGTACCGCGGGCTGGGCGGGTGACGTGGACGCCGGCGGCTCCGGCTGGACGGGTGACCGACCTGCCGCAGCGGGCTGGGACGACGACGCCCCGACGGCGACCGTCCCCCGCTGGGGCTCCACGGTCGGCGACGACTGGCCCGCCGAGCCGGGAGCGTCCGCGTCCGGATCCGAGGAGGCCGAGCCGGTGGCGGCGGCCGCGGCGCCGCGGCGTCGTGCCGGACAGCGGTCGGCGTCCCGGCTCGACGACCACGACGACCGGCCGCGGCGCCGCGGCATGCCGCTGTGGCAGGAGATCCCGCTGCTGCTGGTCATCGCGCTGTGCCTGGCGTTGCTGGTGCGTACCTTCCTGTTCCAGGCCTTCCACATCCCGTCCGGGTCGATGGAGGAGACCCTGGTCGCCGGTGACCGGGTGCTGGTCAACAAGTTCGTCTACAAGTTCCGGCCGCCCGAGCGCGGCGAGATCGTGGTCTTCCGGGGTACCGACGCGTGGTCGCCGCAGCCCTCGGTGGACGACGACATCGGAATGTTCGCCACGGTCGGCCGCGCCCTGGGCGACCTGGTGGGGGTGAGCCGACCGGACGAGCGGGAGTTCATCAAGCGGGTCATCGGCCTGCCCGGGGACCGGATCTCCTGCTGCGACGTGAACGGTCGGATCTTCGTCAACGGCTACCCGCTCGACGAGCCCTACGTGGTGCACAACGCGCCGCTCAACGACATCACCGACGGGGTACCGGACTGCCGTTCGCGCCGGTTCAACGAGATCGTGGTGGAGCCGGGGCACGTCTTCGTGATGGGCGACCACCGGACGATCTCCCAGGACTCGCGGTGCCAGGGACTGATCCCGATCGAGAACATCACCGGTCGGGCGGTCGCGATCGTCTGGCCGAGCAGCCGGTGGACCACCCTGTCGGTGCCGGAGGTGTTCGCCAACGTCCCCCCGCCCACTCCGATCACGCCGGACGCCATGGCGGCCGGCGTGCCCGCCGGGTACGGGCCGGGGGCGGCCGGGTCCGGCGCTGGGCCGTCCGACGCCACGCCCGGCGTACCGCCGCCGACGCCACAGGCCACAGTGGCCCGTGTCGCGCCCGTCCGCGGCCGCGGCACCGGGCGTCCCCGGCGTGCCGTCGGTCACCCGGGACGGTGGGGTCACGTTCCGTCCACCCGGACACACCGTAGGCTGCCACGGTGAGCGACGAGCAGCGACAGCAGCGACGGAGCAGCTTCTGGCGTGAGCTCCCGCTCCTGCTGGGCATCGCCATCGTGGTGGCGGTCGTGGTGCGGGTGTTCCTGCTCCAGACCTTCTACATCCCGTCGGGTTCGATGGAGCACACCCTCCAGCGGTACGACCGGGTGCTGGTGAACAAGTTCATCTACCACTTCCGGGAGCCGGAGCGCGGCGAGATCATCGTGTTCCGGGCACCGCCGGAGTGGCGGGTGGGCCAGACCGACCAGGACTTCATCAAGAGGGTGATCGCGGTCGGCGGTGACCACATCGCCTGCTGCGACCCGCAGGGCCGGCTGCTGATCAACGGTCACCCGCTCGACGAGCCGTACCTGTACACCGACGCCAACGGGGTCCCCGACCCGGCGGCGTCGGCGCCGTTCGAGGCGGTGGTGCCGGAGGGACGGCTGTGGGTGATGGGGGACCACCGCAGCTCGTCCGGTGACTCGATGGACCACTACCTGGCCACCAACGGTGACATGATCAGGGCCACCATCAGCGTGGACGACGTGGTCGGCAAGGCGTTCCTCCGGTACTGGCCGCTGGACCGCATCGGCGGACTCGGGCCGCCGGACACCTTCGACCGGGTGCCGGATCCGCAGTCGCGCACGGCCGGGTGACCCGCGGCCGACCACGGACACCGGGCCCGTCCGGCCGGACGGGCCCGGCCTCGGGGTGGCGACCCCGCCGCAGGTCGCGGCGGGTGGTGGGAAGGAGGTGGCCTGTGCTCGTCCCGCCGCGCACCGTCGTACGTACCGAGGGCGGTCTGTACGCGCTGGAACGGGCGCTCCGGCGCCGCGGCTTCACCCACGTGGCGGGGGCGGACGAGGCGGGCCGGGGGGCGTGTGCCGGGCCGCTGGTGGCCGCCGCGGTGGTGCTGCCGCCCGGCCGGCGCGGCGAGGTGGACGGGCTGGCCGACTCCAAGCTGCTGACCCCCGCGGCCCGGGAGCGGGTGTACGAGCAGGTGGTGGCGCGGGCGCTGGCGTACGCGGTGGTGAGCGTGCCGCCGGACGAGATCGACGCCCGGGGGCTGCACGCCTGCAACCTGGCCGCGCTGCGCCGGGCGCTGGCGGGGCTCGCGGTGCGGCCCGACTACGTGCTCACCGACGGCTTCCCGGTGGACGGGCTGGAGGTGCCCGGACTGGCGGTGTGGAAGGGTGACCAGGTCGCGGCCTGCGTGGCGGCGGCGAGCGTCGTGGCGAAGGTGACCCGGGACCGGATCATGACCGAGATCGACCAGCGGTACCCGCAGTACGGGTTCGCCGAGCACAAGGGCTACGCGACCCCGGAGCACCAGGCCGCGTTGCGTCGGTGGGGGCCGTGTCCGGTGCACCGCATGTCGTACGCGAACGTGGCGGCTGCCGTCCCGGGGCGACCGGGTAGCCTCGATCTGGCGGGCGTGCGCGAGGATGAGCGCGGGGGATGAGCCCGGAGGGGTGGAGTGCGGTGAGCGCTGAAGAGCTTGAAAAGTACGAAACGGACATGGAGCTCCAGCTCTACCGTGAGTACCGCGACATCGTGCGCCAGTTCTCGTACGTCGTGGAGACCGACCGGCGGTTCTACCTGGCCAACCAGGTCGACCTGCACGTGCGCAACTCAGACGGCGAGGTCTACTTCGAGGTCGAGATGCACGACGCCTGGGTGTGGGACATGTACCGCCCGGCCCGTTTCGTCAAGAATGTCCGCGTGATGACGTTCAAGGACGTCAACATCGAGGAGCTGGAGAAGCCCGACCTGTCGCTGCCGTCCGACACCACGTTCGGCTGATCGCCGTCGGCGGCCGGTCGCCGGCGTGGCCGGGTGCCGACGGGCCGCCGGAGGTCAGCCGTCGTCGTGTCGGCGGGAGGGCGACCCGCCGGCCGCCCGCGGGTCAGCGGGGGAGCCGCGGGCGGCCACCACCGCCGATGGGGCGCCGGACCGCGCGGACCACCATGAGCGTCACCCCGACGATCGCGCCGGCGACGAGCGTGAACAGCAGCAGGTTCCAGAGCGCCCCGAGCAGCATCCCCGCGATCTTGCCGGCGACGATCAGCACCACCAGCCCGAGCACCGCGTAGAGCAGAAGCCTGCCGAACCCGCCGCCGCCGTTCGCCATCGTCGTCTCCTCGCGTCGTCGATCCTTCCTCCATGCTGCCACCGCAGGTCGCCTTCGGCGAACACCGGTGACCGCCGTGGGCTGCTGTCCACAGACCGACCGGCTGTCCACAGCCGCGACCGTGCCGGCCGCCGGTGCGGCCCGCCGACGGGAGACTGCCCGGCATGACACGCACAGGTCAGCGGCTGGTACGCGGTCAGCGTCACCGGCCGGCGCGGGGGCCGCAGCGGGCGCTGACCGTGGCGGTGGCCCTGGTCCTGGTCGGCGCCCCGGTCGCGCCCGTCGGCGCCGCCGTCCCGGCCGGCGGCGCCGAGAAGGGACGCCAACCCGCGGCCGCCGGGTCTCCGACGGGACCGGCTGAGGGTCCGGCGGTGCAGTCCGCCTCGGCTGTCGGGTTCCGGCCACCGGTGGACGGGCCGTTCCACGTGACCCGCCCGTTCCAGCCACCGCTGGAACGCTGGCTGCCCGGCCACCGCGGGGTGGACCTCGCGGCCGAGCCGGGAGCGGTGGTGCGGGCGGCCGGGCCCGGGACGGTCGGGTTCGCCGGTGAGGTCGCTGGCACCGGGGTGGTCACCGTGGTCCACGTCGGCGGCCTGCGGACCACCTACCAGCCGGTGGTCCCGCTGGTCTCCGCCGGCGACCAGGTACGCGCCGGGGACCCCCTCGGGGTGCTGGTCGCCGGGCACGCCGGTTGTCCGGTCGCCGCCTGCCTGCACTGGGGGCTGCGCCACGGTGAGCTCTACCTCGACCCGCTCGCCCTGCTCGGACTGGGGCGGGTGCGGCTGCTCCCGCGCCGGGCAGACCGGTCCGGCGTCCGGCGGCGACGACCGGTGTTACCACACCGTGGGTGTCCCGCGCACCGTGTCCACACCGACCGGCCTCGTCCACAGACTGGCCGCGCGGCCCGCCGTCGCCCGGGTCGACCGGTGAGGGTGGCGGCATGACCAACGAGACCCGGGCCGTGGGGCGGTACGGCGAGCGGCTGGCGGTCCGCCACCTGACCGAGGCCGGTCTGACCGTGCTCGCCCGCAACTGGCGGACCCGCACCGGCGAGATCGACATCGTCGCCCGCGACGGTCGCACGGTGGTGTTCTGCGAGGTGAAGACCCGGCGCGGCGTCGCGTTCGGACAGCCCGTGGAGGCGGTGGACGACCGCAAGGCCGCGCGGCTGCGGCGGCTGGCCGCCGAGTGGCTCGCCCAGGCCCGCACGCCCTGCGACGAGGTGCGGTTCGACGTGATCTCGGTCTGGGCACCCCGGCGCGGCGCGCCTCGGGTCAGCCACCTGAAGGGTGCCTTCTGATGAGCTACGCCAAGGTCCTCGCCGCCGGTCTGGTCGGGGTGCGCGGCCAGCTGGTGGAGGTCGAGGTGGACCTCGCCAACGGCCTGCCCGCGGTGGTGCTGTCAGGCCTGCCGGACGCCGCGCTGCACGAGGCGCGCGACCGGGTCCGCGCCGCGGTGGTCAACTCCGGCCACCGGTGGCCGACCCGCCGCATCACCGTCAACCTGCTGCCGGCCGGCGTGCCCAAGCACGGCACCAGCTTCGACGCCGCAGTGGCGTGCGCGGTGCTGGCCGGTGCCGGTGACCTACCGGTCGCCGCCCTCGCCGACCTGGTGGTCATCGGCGAGCTGGGGCTCGACGGCGCGGTGCGGCCGGTGCGTGGCGTGCTGCCGATGGTGCTGGCCGCCGCCCGCGCCGGTGTCCAGCGGGTGGTGGTGCCGGTCGACAACGCCGCCGAGGCCGCGCTCGTCCCGCAGGTGACCGTCCACGCCACCGACACGCTGCGCCGCCTGGTGCGGTTCCTGACCGGGGAGGGGACGTTGCTGGACCCGCCGTCGCCCCCGCCACCGGACACCTCGCGCGGCCCGGACCTCGCCGACGTGGTGGGGCAGCCGCTGGGCCGGCGGGCGCTGGAGGTGGTGGCCGCCGGCGGCCACCACCGGGCGATGGTGGGCCCGCCCGGCGCGGGCAAGACGATGCTCGCCCGCCGCCTGCCGCTGCTGCTGGCCGTCCTGGACGACGAGGACGCGCTGGAGGTCACCGCCCTGCACTCGGTGGCCGGGGTGCTGCCGCCGGGTGCGCCGTTGCTGCGGCGACCTCCCTTCCAGGCGCCGCACCACACCGCCAGCGTGGCGGCGCTCGTCGGCGGCGGCAGCGGCCTGGCCCGACCGGGCGCGCTGTCGCTCGCCCACCGCGGGGTGCTGTTCCTCGACGAGGCGCCCGAGTTCAGCGTGCGGGCGTTGGAGGCGTTGCGGCAGCCGCTGGAGCACGGTGTGGTCCACCTGCGCCGCGCCCACGGGGATACCGTCCTGCCAGCCCGCTCCCAGGTGGTGCTCGCGGCCAACCCGTGCCCGTGCGCCCGGCCGGCCGGCGACCCGGAGTGCCGCTGCACCCCGCTGGTGCGCCGCCGCTACCTGGGCCGGCTGTCCGGGCCGCTGCTGGACCGGGTGGACGTGCAGGTGACGCTGGAGCCGTTGTCGTCGGCGGCGCTGCTGGACGACCTGGCCGTCTGGGACTCCTCGGCCGTGGTCGCCGAACGGGTCGCCCGCGCCCGGGCGGCGGCCGCGGCCCGGTGGGCCCCGTACGGCTGGCGGACCAATGCGGAGGTCCCCGGACCGGTGCTGCGGTCGCCACCCTGGCGGCTGCCCCGGCGGGTGCTGGCGCCCCTGCAGCACCAGCTCGACCGCGGGATCCTCTCCGCCCGCGGGTTCGACAAGGTCCTGCGGATCGCCTGGACGGTCGCCGACCTGGACGGGCGGGACCGGCCGGACGCCGGCGACGTCGGCGAGGCGACGTTCCTGCGCTCCGGCGAGGGAGCGACCCCGCCGCCGCTCGCCGACTCCCTGCCGCCGGATGCGGTGGCCGGCCGCCGGGGAGGTGTCCGGCCGTGACCGACCTGGAGCGCGTCCGGCTCGCGCGGGTCACGCTGAGCCGGTTGGCCGAGCCCGGAAACCTGTCCCTGTTCACCCGGGTGGCCGCTCACGGCCCGCTGGCGGTGCTCGAGAGTCTGCTGGCCGCGCTGCGGGACGGCACGTTGGACGAGGTGACCGCGGCCGCTCTCCGCCGGGCGCAGCGGCTCGCCCCCGACGACCTCGCCCTGGCCCGGCGGCTCGGGTGCCGGGTGGTGGTACCGGAGGACGACGAGTGGCCGGCCCGCGTCGACGACCTCGTCGCCGCCTGCGACCCCGCGCACCGTGAGACCGTCGAACGGGACGCGGCCCCGCCGCTGTGCCTGTGGGTCCGCGGCCCCCACCGACTGGACGAGGCGCTGGACCGGTCGGTGGCGGTGGTCGGCGCCCGGGCCGCCACCGCCTACGGCGCGCACGTCGCCCGCGAGATCGGCTACGGCCTGGCGGAGCGCGGCTGGACCGTGGTGTCCGGCGGCGCCTTCGGCGTCGACGCGTACGCGCACCGGGGCGCCCTGGCGGCCGGCGGGTGCACGGTCGCGGTGCTGGCCACCGGGATCGACCGGGCCTATCCGGTGGCCCACACCGCGCTGTTCGACCGGATCGCCGCCGACGGCCTGCTCGTCAGCGAGTGGCCACCCGGGACCGAGCCCTACCGTCACCGGTTCCTGATCCGCAACCGCCTCATCGCCGCCGCCACCCGCGGCACGGTCATGGTCGAGGCCGCCGCCCGCAGCGGCGCGTTGCAGACCCTGCGGCGGGCCGGGCAGCTCGGTCGGTACCAGATGGCGGTGCCCGGTCCGGTGACCTCGGCCATGTCGGTCGGCTGCCACGAGCAGCTGCGGCGGCCGGACGTCCACCTCGTCACCGGGGTGCCGCACATCCTGGAGCTGGTGGGCGGGCTCGGCACCGACCTCGCCGACCCGCCCCGGGGACCGGAGGACGCCCGCGACGCGCTGGACCCGACCGCGCGGCGGCTGCTGGACGCCCTGCTGGCGCGCCGACCGCTCGGTCTCGCCGAGGTCGCCGCCCGTGCCCGGCTGGAGACGCGCCTGGTCATGCGGCTGCTGCCGGACCTGGAGCTGCGCGGATTCGTCACCCGCCGCGGCGACGGCTTCCTGCTCGCACCGGGCTACCGCGGTCGCAGCGGTCGCGGCCGTCGTCCGGCCGCGACCGGCACGCCCGGGCCGCACCCGGCCGGGACCGGCGCGGCGGCTTGACGGCCGGCGCCCGGTCGACCACCGTCGCGGACATGGGGCGCACCGAGCAGATGCGACAGGAGCTGCCACCGCCGCTGCGCGAGGCGGTCGCGGCCTTCGAGGAGCACTGCGCGACCGTGGCCGGCCGGTCGCCGCAGACGGTGCGCGCCTACACCGGCGACGTGGTCTCGCTGCTCGACCACGCCGCGCGGATGGGCTGCCGCACGGTCGACCAGGTCACCCTTGCGGTCGTCCGCAGTTGGCTCGCCCGGCGCCGCAGCCAGGGTGCCGCCCGCACCACCCTGGCCCGGGCCGCCGCGGCCGCCCGGGCGTTCAGCCGGTGGGCGTACCGGACCGGGCGGGCACCCGAGGCGGTGGCCGACGCGCTGGCCAGTCCCAGGCCCCACCCGCGGTTGCCCGAGGTGCTCGACGAGCGGCAGGCGGCGGAGCTGTTGGCGGCGCCCGAGGGTGACGAGCCGCTGCGGCTGCGGGACCGGGCGGTGCTCGAGCTGCTGTACGGCACCGGGATGCGGGTCAGCGAACTGTGCGGACTCGACGTCGACGACGTCGACCACACCCGCCGGGTGGTCCGGGTCTTCGGCAAGGGCGCACGGGAACGCACCGTGCCGTACGGGGCGCCCGCGGCCTCGGCGCTCGACGACTGGCTGCAGCGCGGTCGGCCGGCCCTGGCCGGACCCGCCAGCGGCCGGGCCCTGCTGCTCGGCGCGAGAGGCGGGCGGCTGAACCCCACGGTGGTGCGCCGCATCGTCGCCGGGTACGCCCGGGCGGCGGGACTGCCCCGCACCACCCCGCACGGCCTGCGGCACGGCGCTGCCACCCACCTGCTCGCCGGGGGAGCCGACCTGCGCAGCGTGCAGGAGCTGCTCGGCCACGCCACGCTGGCGAGCACCCAGATCTACACCCACGTCACCGCGGAGCGGCTGCGCGCCGCGTACGAGCAGGCGCATCCGCGGGCCTGACGCCGTCGGTGTCGCCCCGGGGTGGGGTGCGGACCACCACGCCGGGGCACCGGGTGGCGGCCGGCGGGGGCGGTGGCCTAGCGTGTCGGATCGTGGACGCACATCGCGGATACGCCGCTGATCATCCGGAGGCCACCGGCTGGTACGGCGACCGGGGATACCTGACCGGCCAGGAGGGCGAGGGCCGGTACCGTGACGAGCGCTACGGGGTCGCCGACTACGGCGCGCCGGACCCGCGGCGGACCGACGTCAACCCCGTCTCACCGGCCGACACCGGGCGGTTCACCGACACCGCCGCACGGTTGACCGACACCGGCGGGCGGTTGAGCGACACCGGGCGGATGAGCCGGATCGGGCCCCGCTCCGGGCTCCCGATCCCGGACGACCCGTTGGCCGGCCGGTCCGCCGGACGCCCGGTCTCCGCCCCTTCCTCGCCCGCCCCGACCCCGGGCGCGCCCGCGGCGCCACCGGTCCCCGCGGTCTCCGGCGGCGGGATGTACCGCAGCCGTCGCCCGGCCGCCGCCGTGGTGCTCGCCCTCGGTGCGATCCTGCTCGAGATCCCCGCCCTGCGGCTGCTGTGGGAGGCGTTCACCATGCCGATCTCCGCGCGGGTGGTCTCCGCCGTGTGCCTGGTCGCGGCGCTTCCGCTGGCCGCCACCGGGTTGTACGCGGTCGCGACCGGCGCTGTTCGGGCCGCGGGCCCGAACAGCGCGCAGGCGTGGCTGCGGCCACCGGTCGCGTACCTGTCGGTGGCGCTGGTGCTGCTACTGGCCGCGGGTCTGGCGGCGTAGCGGTCCGCCCCACCGCGCACCGCGGCGGGGGCGTACACTGAGCAGTTGGCGGTCGCGCAGCGGCCGACCTCGCGCGTCCTCCGCGGGCATCCGCCCGCGGCGACGGCCGTCCCTGGTCCCGGATCACCGGGTCGACCACGGCCGGCGACCGGACGCCAGGAGTCAACCAGGGAGCTAGGGAGCATCGACATGGCTGTCGTCACCATGCGCCAGCTGCTGGAGAGCGGTGTCCACTTCGGGCACCAGACCCGGCGCTGGAACCCGAAGATGAAGCGCTTCATCTTCACGGAGCGCAACGGCATCTACATCA
>CAZSNW010000062.1:0-13431 GCA_964608245.1 uncultured Micromonosporaceae bacterium | reverse complement strand
CTCCTCGATCGGAGCCTTGACCTCGTCGAACCGGGGGTCGGAGAAGGACAGGGACATGGTGCCGGAGAAGTCCTCGATCGGGCTGATCTCGTCGAGGACCTCCTCCAGGCCGGACTTGGCGTCCGGGTCACCGGCGGTGCGCGCCTGCCACGCCTCGTTCCCGATCAGCCAGTCGAAGGACTCGATCTGGATGGCGAGGAGGTCGGGCACCTCCAGGTGCTCGGTGATGCGACCGAACGACAGTCGGCGGGGAGCGTAGATGCTCCGGTTGCTCGCAACAGAGTTCAATTCCGCGGGGCGAGAAGCTGCCAAGATGCGTCCTTCCACGGACCTGGGTCTGAACGGCCGGCTGCGCCCACCCTAACCAGCCCTCACCAGCCCCGGGTCACGGAGACCGGGCAATTCGGGCAGAGCACGGTTGGATGGCAGCGCAAACTAGCAGTGTAGCCGAGCGGCTAACCGCTGTCCAGACCTTCCGCGGATCGCCTCCCGCTGCGAGGGGTGGAAGGCGGATCAGGTGCTGTCACTGATCACAGCGTGCCTGGTACGGGTACCCGCCGTCAAGCCCTCCGACACGCTTCCCAGCACTTGCCGGTACGCGACGTACGCGCACAGTCACCGACGGGCGCCCCGGACCCGGGCGTACACCACCGGGTGCCCACGGGCGTACGCCCGGCCGGAGACGACAGCGTGCCCGCGGGTACGCGAGCCCCCGCGGACGGGAAGCCGCCCTGCCCCGTGCGGGGCAGGGCGGCTTCCACCCGGCTCACTTGAGGGTGACCTTGGCGCCCTGCTCCTCGAGCTTGGCCTTGGCCTCCTCGGCGGTCTTCTTGTCGACCTTCTCCAGCACCGGCTTGGGGGCCGCCTCCACCAGGTCCTTGGCCTCCTTCAGGCCCAGCTTGGCCAGCTCCCGGACGACCTTGATGACCTGGATCTTCTTGCCACCGTCGCTTTCGAGGATGACGTCGAACTCGTCCTTCTCCGGCTCCGCGGCCTCGGCGGCCGCAGCGCCCCCGGCGGCCGGGGCCGCGACCACGGCGGCCGGCGCGGCGGCGGTGACGTCGAAGGTCTCCTCGAACTGCTTGATGAACTCCGACAGCTCGATGAGCGTCATCTGCTTGAACGCCTCGAGCAGCTCCTCGTTGCTCAGCTTCGCCATTGCGGCGTCCTTCCTTCTCCTCCGGCCCCGCGGCCGGTCCCTGCTACTGGTCTGATCCCGCTTCCGCTACCGGTGTGCACCCGATGTGCGGCGACCGGCTCAGGCGGCCGCCTGCTCCTCCTCGTTGGACCGCTTCTCCCGCAGCGCCTCGGCCAGACGGGCGGTCTTGGCCAGCGGGGCCTGGAACAGCGCCGCGGCCTTGCTGAGGTTGGCCTTCATCGCTCCGGCGAGCTTGGCGAGCAGGACCTCCCGCGACTCCAGGTCGGCCAGCCGGCGGACCTCGTCGCCGGAGATGGCCCGGCCCTCGAAGACACCACCCTTGATGATCAGCGCCGGGTGCGCCCTGCTGAAGTCACGCAGGCTCTTGGCCGCCTCCACCGGGTCGCCGGTGACGAAGGCCAGCGCGGTCGGGCCGGTGAACAGGTCGTCCAGCCCCTCCACCCCCGCGGCGGCGGCGGCCCGGCGGGCGAGGGTGTTCTTCGCCACCGTGTAGGTGGCGCCCTCCCCCAGCGCACGCCGCAGCTGCCGGAGCTGGGTCACGGTGAGCCCGCGGTACTCGGTCAGCACGGTCGCGGACGAGGCACGGAACCGTTCGGTGAGTTCGGCGACCGCCTCCTGCTTCTCCTTGCGGACGGGCCGCGTGGACACTTCCGCCATGCCTCTCCTCTCGTTGCCCACCGACCGCAGGTAGCCCGGCACGAGAAACGCCCCGGCGCAAGGGCGCACGGGGCGACAGCATACGGTCCCGTCCAACCCTGCGCGGGCCGCCCGTCGCACCGACGGGTCCTTCGGCCGGCCCGGACGTACCGGAACCGGCGACCAGCGGTCTGTGGGTGACTGGATGTCGTGCACAAGCGTACCCCCTGGTGCAACCGCAGGTCGCACCAGGGGGCGTCACGCGTGGTGTGGGGCCGTCAGGCGGCCGCGGCCATCGCCGCCGGCGCCGTCATGGGCGCGTTCGGGTCGACCGGGATGCCCGGGCCCATGGTGGTGGTGATGGTGATCTTCTTCAGGTAGCGGCCCTTGGCGGTCGGCGGCTTGAGCCGCTGGACCTCCTCGATCGCCGCGGCGTAGTTGGCCAGCAGGTGCTCGACCGGGAACGACACCTTGCCGATGATCAGGTGCAGGTTGGAGTGCTTGTCCACCCGGAAGGCGATCTTGCCGCCCTTGATGTCGGCGACCGCCTTGGCCACGTCCATGGTGACGGTGCCGGTCTTCGGGTTGGGCATCAGGCCACGCGGCCCGAGGATCCGGGCGATCCGCCCGATCTTGGCCATCTGGTCCGGGGTGGCGATCGCCGCGTCGAAGTCGAGCCAGCCCTCCTGGATCCGGGCGATCAGCTCGTCCGAGCCGACCTCTTCGGCGCCCGCCTCGCGCGCCTCGGCCGCCTTGTCACCGGCGGCGAAGACGATGACCCGGACGGTCTTGCCGGTGCCGTGCGGCAGGTTGACGGTGCCGCGCACCATCTGGTCGGCCTTGCGGGGGTCCACCCCCAGCCGGATCGCCACCTCCACGGTGGCGTCGAACTTGACCGGGCTGGTCTCCTTGGCGAGCTGGAGCGCCTCCCACGGCGTGTACAGCCGGGTGCGGTCGACCAGCTCGGCCACCTTGCGGTACTGCTTGCCGCGCTTCATTCCGTCTCCCTGTGGTGTCGGATGCGGGCCGTCGGCGACGGCCCTCCCACGTCACGTCCACGGACCCGTGCGTACGCGCGGACCCGCGGACGGATCCGCAGCCGGCCAAGACCCGCCGGCCGGTTGCGGCGAGCTCAGTCGGTGATGGTGATGCCCATCGACCGGGCGGTGCCGGCGATGATCTTCTCCGCCTGCTCGACGCTGTTGGCGTTGAGGTCGGGCAGCTTGCGCTCGGCGATCTCCCGCAGCTGGGCGCGGGTGATCGTGCCGACCTTCTCCCGGTGCGGGACGCCGGACCCCTTCTCCACCCCGGCCGCCTTCGCCAGCAGGCGGGAGGCCGGCGGGGTCTTCAGCACGAAGGAGAAGGTGCGGTCCTCGTAGACGCTGATCTCGGCGGGGACGATGTCACCCCGCTGGGACTCGGTCTGGGCGTTGTAGGCCTTGCAGAACTCCACGATGTTGAGGCCGTACTGACCCAGCGCCGGGCCGACCGGCGGCGCGGGCGTGGCCTGCCCCGCCGGCAGTTGCAGGGTGAACGTCGTGACGAGCTTCTTCCTGGCAGCCATCCGTTGTGTTCCTTCGGCCCTCTAGGTCCTCGCGACTCAGATCTTCGCGACCTGGTTGAAGTTGAGCTCGACCGGGGTCTCCCGGCCGAAGATCGACACCAGCACCTTCAGCTTCTGCGACACGGTGTTGATCTCAGCGATGGTGGCGGGGAGCGAGGCGAAGGCCCCGTCGGTGACCGTCACCGAGTCGCCGACGGCGAAGTCCACCACCCGGACCTCGGCCGGCTCCTTCTTGGCCGCCGGCACCACCGACGGCGCCAGCCACTTCACCACCTCGTCCAGGCTCAGTGGGGCCGGGTTGTCCGCCCGGTCGGTGGCGCCCACGAAGCCCGTCACCCCGGGCGTGTCACGCACGCAGGCGTACGACTCCGGGTTGAGCTCCATCCGCACCAGCAGGTACCCGGGGAAGACCTTGTTCTGGACCTGGACCCGCTTGCCGTTCTTGATCTCGACCTCTTCCCGGGTCGGGACCACCACCTCGTAGATGTACTCCTCCATGTCCATCGAGGTGATGCGGTTCTCCAGGTTGGTCTTGACCCGGTTCTCGTAGCCGGCGTAGGAGTGGATCACGTACCACTGGCCGGGCCGGAGCCGCAGCGACTGGCGGAGCTCCTCGATCGGGTCGACCTCGGCCTCCTCCTCGTCGCCGTCCGACTCCGCCGCGGCCGCGTCGGAGCCAGCCTCCGGCGACCAGCCCAGCGCCGCGCGCGCCGCCTCCACCTCGGAGGCGGCGGCGTCGGGGCCGCCCGCGGCCGACCCGTCGCCCGGAGCGGACGCGGTCGCGCCCTCCTCCGGAACGAGTCCGCTCTGCTCAGACACGTCGCTCACTCCGTCCCCGTGTCAGTTGCCGAAGATGTTCCCGACCGCCCACCGGAACACCAGATCGTACGCGGCGACGATCGCCATCATCACGCCGACGAAGACCATCACGACCACCGCGTAGGTCACCAGCTCCTTGCGGGTCGGCCAGATGACCTTGCGCAGCTCGGCCACGACCTCGCGGATGAACCGTCCGAGGCGGCCCAGCCCGCGCGGACCGGACTTCGCCGCCGTGCCACCGCGGCGCGTGTCGGCCTTCCGGCCCGTGCCCTCGCCGGCAAGCGTTTCGCCGTGTTCGTCCGCGGCGTCGGTGCCGCGTCGGTCCCGCTCGGCCACTTCGTCACTTCCTCACGCTGCGTGTCTGTAGGTGATGTGGCAGGGGTGACAGGACTCGAACCTGCAACCTACGGTTTTGGAGACCGTTGCGCTGCCAATTGCGCCACACCCCTAGGTGGGGGTTGAACCCCCACGAGCGACCAGTGTACGGGTTGCTCCCCGCCGATCCCAACCCACGGTCCCCGTCCCGGTGTGCCGGAGTCGTTTGCCGAGGTCAGGACGTGTCGGTACGCCGGTCACCGGGCCGCGTCGGGCAGGCGTACCGTGGCCCGGGCCTGGGAGAGGACGCGCTGCCCGGCGCAGGTCGCGGAGACCTCGATCTCCGCGGTGTCGCCCTCGACGGCGCGTACCACCCCCGTGACCTCCACCAGGGCGCCCTCGTCGTCGTCGGGCACCGGCACCGGGCGGCTGAACCGGACCCGGTAGTCGATCACCGCGTCCGGCGCGCCCGCCCAGTCGGCGACCGCCCGACCGGCCAGGGCCATGGTGTACATGCCGTGGGCGATCACCCCCGGGAGCCCGACCGCGGTGGCGACCCGGTCGCTCCAGTGGATGGGGTTGAAGTCGCCCGAGGCACCGGCGTACCGCACCAGGTCGGCCCGGGTGACCCGGAAGGTGCGTGCCGGAAGCTGCTCGCCCACCTGCACCGGTCAGCCCTCCCCCCGGACCACGAGCTTGGTCCACGTCGTCACCACCGGCTCCCCGGCGGTCGTGGTCACGTCGGTGCGGGTGGTGAGGAACTCGTGCCCGGCCCGGTCGGTGATCTCCTCCACGGTGGTGACGCAGACCAGCTCGTCACCGGCGACCACCGGCCGGGTGTAGGCGAAGCGCTGCTCGCCGTGGACCACCCGGGAGTAGTCCAGGCCGAGCTCCGGGTCCTCGATCAACTGCCGGTTGCCGACCGCCGCGACCACCACCGGGAAGGTCGGCGGGGCGACCACGTCCGGGTAGCCGCGGGCGCGTGCCGCCTTCGGATCGTGGTGGATCGGATCGTCAGCGCCGATCGCGGTGGCGAACTCGCGGATCTTCTCCCGGCCGACGAGGTAGGACGGGCTGGGAGGGAAGCTGCGGCCGACGTACGCGCGGTTGAGGGGCATCGCGGCTGCCTGCCTACGGACGGGTCGACGGATGGACGGCTGCCGTCACCGGGTCTCGCGGTGCGCGGTGTGCTTGCCGCAGCGCGGGCAGAACTTCTTCAGTTCCAGCCGGTCAGGGTCGTTCCGACGGTTCTTGGCCGTGATGTAGTTGCGGCTCCTGCAATCCGTGCAGGCCATCGTGATCTTCGGGCGGACATCGGTCGCCTTGGCCACGGCCGGAACTCCTTAGAACCTCTTCGGCAAGCTGATCAGGTCTTGGTAGCGGAGGCCGGACTCGAACCGGCGACACAACGATTATGAGCCGTTTGCTCTACCACCTGAGCTACACCGCCCCGGAGAGCCCCCTTACGGAATCGAACCGTAGACCTTCTCCTTACCATGGAGACGCTCTGCCGACTGAGCTAAGGGGGCGTGCGTCCGCCTCGGCGGCTCGAACGCAGTCCCTAGCGTACACGTACCCCCCGACCGGGTGGCAACCGGTACCCCCTCCTTGATCCGCCGCGCCCGCACGGTCGGCGTTTCCGCAGGTCGAGCCGATTGTCTCAGCTCCCGCGGGCCGCCGCGGCACGAACGGCGCGACCGGTCCGCCGACCGCCGCACCTCTCAGTCGACCGCCACGCGTGCGGTACGCGCATCAGCCGACCGCGCGCAGCTTGCGTACGCCCGCCGCGCCCGACGCCGCCTCGGTGCGCGCCGAGAACCACGCCTCCAGCCGCTCGTACGGCAGCGGCCGGCTGAACAGGAAGCCCTGCCCGACGTGGCAGCCGATGCCGGCCAGCAGCTCCAGGGTGAGTTCGCTCTCCACGCCCTCGGCCACCACGTCCAGCCCGAAGTGCCGGGCGGTGTCCACCACCGCGCGGACCATCGCCAGGTCGTCCGGGTCGGTGGCCATGCCCTGCACGAACCCCTTGTCGATCTTCACCTCGCGCACCGGCAGCCGCCGCAGGTTCGACAGCGAGCAGGAGCCGGTGCCGAAGTCGTCGACGGCGAGCCGGATCCCGTCCTCGGCCAGCCGTTGCAGCACCGGCAGCGACCGCTCCAGCCCGCCGGCCAGGCCCTCCTCGGTGATCTCCAGGACCAGCAGCTCCGGCGGTACGTCGTGTTTGGCGAGCAGGTCCCGGACACGGTGGGGGAAGTCCTCGTCGGCGAGGCTGCGGGCGGAGACGTTCACCGCCACCGGCAGCGGATGGCCCGTGTCCCGCCACCCCCGGGCGCGGCGCAGGCTCTCGTCGAGCACGGTTTCGGTGAGCCGGTCCACCAACCCGGTGTGCTCGGCGAGAGCGACGAAGTCGGTCGGGGCGACCGGGCCGTGACCGGGGTGGTCCCAGCGGGCCAGGCACTCGACGCCCACCAGACGGCGGTCGGCGATCGCCACCTTGGGCTGGTAGTAGACGGTGATGGCGCCCTCGTCGAGCGCGGCCCGCAGGTCGGCGGCGAGCCCGAGCCGCTGCGCGGGGCGCGACTCGATGGAGCGGTCGAACAGCCGGACCCCGGCCGGCAGGTTCTGGGCCGCCCGGGCGGCCATGTCCGCCCGCTGCAGCAGGACCGAGGCCTCGGTGCCGTGGTCGGGCCCGAGCGCCACGCCGACCGCGACGTCCAGACCGAGGGTGACCGCGCCGATCCGGACCTGCCGCCGCAGTTGCTGCCGCAGCGCCGCACCCAGCTCGGTGGCGGCCTCGGCCGACGGCATGGTGAGCATGACCACGAACTCGTCGTTGCCGACCCGGCCGACCAGCGCCGCCGACGGGGCGAGTTCCCGCAGCCGCCGCCCCACCTCGATGAGCAGGTCGTCGCCGGCGGCCCGGCCGAGCAGCTCGTTGACCGCGCGGAAGCCGACCACGTCGACCAGCAGCACGGTCACCACCTCGTCGGGAAGTCGGGCGGCCACCGACTCCTCCAGCGCGTCGCTGACCCGCCGCCGGTTGGGCAGGCCGGTCAGCGCGTCGTGGTACGCGTCGTAGCGCAGCCGGTCGACCAGGCGGGAGTTCTCCACCGCCACCGCGACGTGCCCGGCGATGGTCTCCAGGAGCTTGGCGTCCTCGGGTCCGAAGGACGCGGTGTCACCGAGCCGGTTGGCGACCTCCAGACACCCGATCACCACCGAGCCGGCCCGCAACGGCACCACGATGACGTCCTTCTGACCGGAGTCACGCAGCTCGGCGCGGGACGCCTCGTCACCGAGCCGCGGCCCGGCCGCCACCGTCTCGCCGGTCTGGAACGCGCGGGAGCGCAACCCGGGCGGGGTGACCGACAGGTCCAGCAGGGCGTCGAAGTCGACCCGGGAGGACAGCAGCACCTCCGGGTACCTGCCCCGGGCCGGGATCCACAGCGTCGCGTACTCGGACTGCAGCAGCTCGCGGACCCGCCCCAGCAGCACGTCGGGCAGGGTGCCGTCGTGCGGCGCGCTGGTCACGGCGCGGGTCAGGCCGTACATCTCGTTGAGCGCCCGGCTGTGCTGCAGCGACTGCGCGTACCCGCGGTAGGCCACGGTGATGAACGCCGCGATCGCGGCCATCAGCACCAGCGCCCACGGCCCCTGCTGGAGCAGGACCAGCACCACCAGGCCGATGAGGATGTTGAGGGCGTGCACCGGGAGGCCGGGGACCATGATCCGGGCCAGCTCCCGGCTGGACATCTCGCCCTGCATGATCGTGACCACGCCGACCACGGTGGCCAGCGTCAGCAGGTCGCTCGCGAACACCGCCGCGACGAGCAGCAGCCAGGTGGTCGGTTCCAGGCCGTCCAGCGGCACCCCGGCCCGGATGATCACGCCGGCGAGCGCGGCCGCCGCGGCCACCAGGGCGACGTTGAACCACAGCTTGATCCGCGACTGGCCGCGGTAGGCCATCACCACCAGTGCGGACAGCGTCCTGACCCCCACCAGGAGCAGCGGGGAGAGGTAGTACAGCCCCACCACCAGGGGCGCTTCGACCAGCGACAGCAGTACGGTCTGCCGCCGCGCCTCCACCCGGAAGGTCACCAGCTCCGCGATCGTGAAGACGGCCAGGAACACGACCGCGAGCGGCCAGTGCCACGGAGGGATGGGCCGGCCCACCTGGGCGGCGGCGATAAGGAGTGCAGCGAGCAGACCGAGCCCGGCTGCCAGCAGCCAGGCTCGGTCACTGGGCCGATGTGGAAAGCCCTGCCTACCCAAACGGGCTCCTCAGCGCATGCCGGTCGTCACATCAGAGGCTGCGCCGAGACGGCGGGTCAGTCCCACCTCCACTCGTCGGGAGTCGGGCCGTCCCACCTCCACTCGTTGGGAGCAAGGCCGTCCCACCTCCACTCGTCGGGAGTCAGGCCGTCCCACCTCCACTCGTCGGGAGTCAGGCCGTCCCACCTCCACTCGTCGGGCGTCGAGGCGTCCCACCTCCACTCGCTAGGCACCTCTGTGCCGCCGTTGCCCGACAAGGACGGAGCGTCACTGGCGGACGCGGCGGCGGCAGGGAGGGCGAGCACGGCGGCCGCGCTGATCGTCACAACAGCGGCGGCCCGACGAAGCCGGCGGCCGTTACTGCGAGCGCCCATCGAAGCCTCCTTGTAGACATGGGCATAGACATACCCGGGTCGGCGGCGTGGCATGACCCTGGTACGGGGGTTAGTCTGATCGTGCCACAGTAGGCACGCGGAGTGAAACCTGTGGACGGTCACATCCTCCGAACGTCCTGAACATTGGCCGTTCGGTGATGAAAATCCGTACGTTCAGGCAGTGTAGAGGCGATCCCGGGCGCCGCCAAGACCCCTTTCGGAGCCGACCCCGCGGATCGCGGCGTCCAGCACCTGCACCGGATGCCGCAACGGCACCCGGTCGCCGAGGAAGCGGCGCAGGTGCAGCAGGCAACCGGCGTTGCCGGTCACCGCGAGGTCGGGCGCGGCCGAGCGTACCTGGTCGGCGCGACGGCGTCCCAACTGTTCCGCTGTCTCCGGATTGAACAGGTTGTACACCCCGGCCGAACCGCAACACATGTCCGGTTCGGGCAGTTCGACCACCTCCAGGTCCGGTATCCCGCGCAGCAGCCGTCGCGGCGCGTCCCGGATCCCCTGGGCGTGGGCGAGGTGGCAGGCGTCCTGGTACGCGACCCGCGCGCGGACCGGCTGCCGCGGGGCGACCGGCGGCAGCTCCACGAGCAGTTCGTGCACGTCCCGCACGGTGGCCGCGAACCGGGCCGCGCGCTCCCGGTAGGCCGGGTCGTCGGCGAGCAGGTCGGCGTACTCCTTCATGGCCGATCCGCAACCGGCCACATTGACCACCACCGCGTCCACGCCCAGCCGCTCGAACACGTCGACCGTCCGTCGGGCGAACCGGGCCGCTTCCCCGACCCGGCCGGCGTGCAGGCTCAGCGCCCCGCAGCAGCCCTGCCCGCGCGGCACGAGCACCTCGTACCCCTCGGCGGCGAGCACCCGCACGGTGGCGCGGTGGACCTCCGGGAACAGCAGCCGCTGGGCGCAGCCGAGCAGCAGGGCCACCCGACCCCGGGTCGGGCCCGCCGCGGGTGTACGCCGCGGGATCCGCGCCCACAGGTCGCGTACCCGCACCGGGGGCAGCAGGTCCTCGGCCGCCCGCAGCCGCTCCGGCAGCAGCCGGACCAGTCCGAGCCGTCGGGCCGCCGCGCGCAGCCCCAGCCGCCGGTAGAGCACGCCGGCGAGCAGCGCCAGGCGCATCCGCGCCGGGTAGGGGAAGACCCGGAACAGCAGTCCGCGCCACAGCCGGTCGGCCAGCGGCCGCCGCACCGACCGCTCCCGCTGGACGCGGGCGCGGGTGAGCAGCACGTCGTAGCGGACCCCCGACGGGCACGCCGGTACGCACGCCAGGCACCCCAGGCACGAGTCGAGGTGGCGGGCGTACCCGCCCTGCGGGCCGATGTCGCCGTGCGCGAGGAGGATCATCAGGTGGATGCGGCCGCGCGGTGACTCCGGTTCGGCGCCGGTGACCCGGTAGGTGGGGCAGGCCGACAGGCAGAATCCGCAGTGCACGCAGTCGGCGAGCAGATCCTCCGTGGTACGCGCGGCGGCGGGCTCTAGAACCATGGTGCGAACCTTTCCGGGCCGAGCCGACCGTCCGGGTCGAACGCCCGCTTGACTGCGCGCAGCAGCCCGACGGACGGCGGCGGTGTCCCCCACGCCGGGACCAGGTCGGCGACGCCGCCGGCCCACCGGCACACGGTCACCGCGCCGCCGGCCGCCTCCGCTGCGCGCCGCGCCGCGGTCACCAGGGCGGCGTGCCGGTCCGCGGCGCCACCCCGGACGCGTATCCGGTGGACGCCGGTGGCCAGGCCACAGGTGACGTTGACCGCGACTCCGTCGGCGGCGCGCGCCACCTCCTCCAGCAGGGCCGGCCCGGCCGAGGGCCTGGTGACCACCCGCAGCACCGTGTCGCCCGGCTCGCCGACCGCCACCTGCGCGACCTCGCGCCACGCGTCGCCCGGGGCGTCCCAGGTCTCGGTGCCGGGGAGCACCTGCCAGTCGACCGGCGCGGCGAGCAGCGTCGCGGCGTGTTCCCGGCGGGCCGCCAGCCCCTCCGGGGTGCCTTCGAACCGGGCGAGCAGCCGGCCGGCGTACCACTCCAGGGCGGTCGGCTCCAGCGCCGCTGCGAGCAGCCGGTCGGCGAGCGTGTGCGCGGTCGGCAGGTCGCAGGGCACGGTCAGGGTGGCCACCGCGGGCGGCAGCGGGTGCAGCCGCAGCGCCACCTCCACGACCAGGCCCAGGGTGCCGAGCGACCCCGAGAAGAGCTTGGCCAGGTCGTACCCGGCGACGTTCTTGATCACCCGGCCGCCGGAGCGGGCGACCACCCCGTCGGCGCGTACCACCGTAGCCCCGATGACGAGATCGCGCAGCGCGCCGTACGCCAGCCGCGACGGGCCGTCGTCGGCGGTGGCGAGCAGCCCGCCGACGGTGGCGCCGGCCGCCACCCGGGCCGCGTCGAACGCCACCCGCTGCCCGCGCCCCCGCAGCAGCTCCTGGAGCGCGCGGAGCGGCGTGCCCGCCTGGACGACCACGGTGAGGTCGTCGGGCTGCCAGTCGACGACCCGGTCCAGGCGGGTGGTGTCGACGACGAGGTCCACCGGCGCCGGCCGGCCGCCCCAGTCGCGGGCCGTCCCCGCGCCGGCGAAGAGCACCCGGTGCCCGGCCGCGGCCGCCTCCCGCAGTACGCCGGCCGCCTCGTCCGGGTCGGCCGGGCGTACCGTCGGGATCGGCCGCTCGGTCACCACCGCGCGATCTCCCCCGTCAGTTCCCGCGGATGGGGCCGGTAGGGGCCGGGTCGCTCCCCGCACAGTCTGGGCGTGGGGAAGATCTTGCCCGGGTTGCTGAGGCCGGCCGGGTCGAACGCGTCCCGCAGCAGCCGCATGGTCGCCAGGTCGTCCTCGGAGAACATCACCGGCATGGAGCAGGCCTTGTCGGTGCCCACGCCGTGCTCGCCGGTGAGCGCCCCGCCGAGGGCGACGCACAGTTCGGCGATCTCGGTGGCGAGCTGCTCGGCGCGCTCCTGCTCCCCGGCCTGCTGCCGGTAGAGCACGAGCGGGTGCAGGTTGCCGTCCCCGGCGTGGAAGACGTTAGCGACCCGCAGGCCGGCGGCCCCGGCGAGCTCGCCGATCCGGGTGAGCGCCTCGGCCAGCCGGCGGCGCGGCACCACCCCGTCCTGGACGATGTAGCCGGGGCTGATGCGGCCCATCGCCGCGAACGCCGCCTTGCGGCCGGCCCACATCCGCTCCCGGGCCGCCTCGTCGTCGGCGGCGGTGACCGCGGTGGCCCCGTGGCGGCGGCACAGCTCCACCACCCGCTCGAACTGGGCCGCCACCTCAGCCGGCGGACCGTCCAGTTCGACCAGCAGCACGGCGGCGGCGTCCCGGCGGTAGCCGGCGGACACCGCATCCTCGACCGCGCGGATCGCCAGGTTGTCCATCATCTCGATGGCGGCCGGCACCACCCCGGCGGCGACCACCGCGCCCACCGCGGCGCCGGCGTCGGCGACGCTGTCGAAGTCGGCGACCAACGTGCGGACGGCGGCGGGGCGGACCAGCAGCCGGACGGTGACCCGGGTGGCGATGCCGAGCGTGCCCTCCGAGCCGATGAACGCACCCAGCAGGTCGTAGCCGACGTGGTCGGGGCCCCCGAGCCGGGTGACCGTGCCGTCGGGCAGCACCACCTCGGCCGCCAGCACGTGGTGGACCGTGAAGCCGTACTTGAGGCAGTGGGCGCCGCCGGAGTTCTCCGCCACGTTGCCGCCGATGGTGCACACCCGCTGGCTGGACGGGTCGGGCGCGTAGTAGAGGCCGTACGGCGCGGCGGCCCGGCTGATCTCCAGGTTGGTGACCCCGGGTTCGACCACCGCGATCCGGTCGACCGGGTCCACCACGAGGATGCGGCGCATCCGCTGCAGGGAGATCACCAGCCCGTCGGCGACCGGCTGGGCGCCGCCGGACAGGCCGGTGCCGGCCCCGCGGGCCACGAACGGTACGCGGTGACGGGCGCACAGTCGGACGGTCGCCGCCACCTCCTCGGTGGTGGCCGGCAGGGCGACCGCCGCGGGGACGACCCGGCTGCTGGTCAGGCCGTCGCACTCGTAGGTACGCAGGGCCGCGGGATCGGTGACCACCGAGTCCTCGCCGAGGAGGGCGACCAGCTGCTCCCGCCACCCCGGGCGGGGCGGGTCGGCTGCCCGGTCGAGGTCCGGGCCGGTCGCGGCGGTCACCGCCGGCTCCCTACCGGAAGTTGACGAACTGGAGCGCGATCCCGAAGTCCTCGGCCTTGAGCATCCGGATCACCACCTGCAGGTCGTCCTTCTTCTTGCTACTGACCCGCAGCTGGTCGCCCTGGATCTG
>CAZSNW010000061.1:0-13453 GCA_964608245.1 uncultured Micromonosporaceae bacterium | reverse complement strand
CCGCCTGGTAGGCGTCGAGCCGCCCGTGGCCCCAGACGTTGTTGTGGTCCGGGGTCCCGCCGCAGCTCAGGTCGCCGACGCTGATCGCGGAGGTGTCGAGGACGAACCGGGTGGTGGGCAGGTCCCGCAGCAGGGACGGCTTGGCCGACCAGACCAGGGCCGCCACCCCGGCGGCGTGCGGCGCGGCGACCGTGGTGCCGTTGCGGACGGCGTACCCGCCGCCCGGGAAGGCGCTGCGGACCGCCGACCCCGGCGCGGCCACGTCGGGCTTGATCGATCCGGGGAACGGTCCCCCTCGGCTGGCGGTGGGGAGGATCCGGCGGCCCATGTCGTACCCGGTGACGGTGTACACCTGCGGGAGGTTGGCCGGGGACGTGATGGTGCCGCAGGCGGGGCCGCGGTCGCCGGCGGCCACCACCGGGAGGATCCCCGCGGCAACCCAGGCGTTGATCACGGCAAGAAGCCACGTCTCGCCCTGGATCTCGGGGAGGTCGGCGATGACGACGTGCGGGCGCTTGGCGACATCGGGGTTCTGCAAGGCGAGGTCGGTGGGGGCGAGCAGCCACTGGGTCGCCGCGAGCAGCGCTGACGAGGAGCAGCTGCTCGTGCAGGCCCTGACGGCGATCCACTGCGCGTCGGGCGCCACCCCGACCGGGTTTGCGCCACCGTCGTCGCCGACCATGACGCCGAGGTGGTGGGTGGACAGGCCGTTGACGTCGCACGGGGCCAGTGGGCAGCTGCCGGTCGCGTCGTACCAGTGGTAGTCGTGCACGAACCCGCTGCCGGTGTTGCCCCGGTACTGCCGGACGAGCGCGGGGTGCAGGTAGTCGGCGCCGGTGCCGAGGACGGCGACGACCACGCCCTCGCCGCGGACGCCGAACTCCTCCCACACCTCCGGGACACGGATGTCCTGGAGGTTCCACCCGATGGAGGGCGTCGGGTCGGAGAGGTTCCACCCGATGGACGGTGCCGGGTCGGAGGCGACCGGCGGGAGCGGGATCTCGACGTCGGGCTCGACGTGGGCGACGTCGGGGCGGGCGGCGAACTCCTCGGCCAGCGCGCGGTCACCCTCGACGACCAGCGCGTTGACGATCCACAGCGGCGTGTAGCGGACGCCACGGCGGTCGAGTTCCGCCCGCAGGTCGGCCTGGCTGGTCTCGGCGACCGCGGTGAGCTGCTCGTACACGTACCGGCCCCGCGCCTGTCGGTCGGTCATCCTCGCCGCCGGCGCGAGGTCGGCGGTGGCCCGGAGCTGGACGATGAACCGGGTGGTGCCCGAATCGGGCAGCAGCTCCGGTGCGCCGCTGACGGCCGGCTGCCCGGCAGCCGGGTCGGCGACGGTCAGCACCGCCGCGGTGAGCGCCGCGGCGACGGTGGCCACGGCCGACCGACTGATGCGGGCGCGCCCGGGCCGCGTGTGTCGTGGGTCGTGGGACATGGCTTCTCCTGACGTCGGGTCGTCGCCGGTGCCGGCGGGCCGCCGGCCCGCAGGCACCGGCCTACAGCGACAATCCTCGATGCCAGGGAGACGTCCGCCCAGCGGATCCGACACGTACTCACGTTCCGTCGACCGGTCGGGCGACCCGGTCAGCCGGTGTGCGGGCGGGTCCGCTTGGGGACGACGACGCCCGCCGCGACGAGCAGCGCCGCCGCCAGACCCCACAGCGCGGTCCGCCACGGCCGGTCCGGCCGGCGTACGTCGAGGACGGCGTACCGCTCGACCGGCCGCCCGTCCGGGCCGATCCCGGAGGCGGCGAGCAGGTGCGGGCCGGGTGCGAGGTCGGCCGGCAGGTACACGACCGCCGACACCGACCCGTCCGGCGCCACCCGGGCGTCGGCCACACCCAGCGGGGCGGAGTGCAGGCTGACGTGCACGGTGGTGCCGGGCGCGAAGCCGGACGCCTGCACCCGGACCGCGGTGTCGGCCGGGAACGCACCCGCCACCGTCTCCGGCGACGACCCGAGGGGCACCGGCTCACCGACCAGCCGCGCCGGCTCCGCGCCCCGGGTGGGCACCGGCAGCACCGGGGTGACCGGCTCCGCCTCCGGCCGCAGGCTCCACCGCAGCAGGGCCGCCGTCATGTCCGCGTACCCCTCGGCGGTCGGGTGGACCTGCTCCGGGAAACTCTCGCCCAACCCGAGCGTCAGCAGCCGGCCGATCTCGATCGGGTTGACGTGCGGCTCCCGGTCGCACAGCGTGTGGTTGGGCAGCAGCGCCTCGGCCACGTCGGAGGCGAAGTAGACCGGCCGCCCCTCGGCGCGCAGCTCGGCCACGGTCCGGGCGATCACCGCGTTGAGGCGGTCGGTCACCTCGGCGCCGAACCGGGCCTCGGCGTGGTCGATCCCGAGCAGGCACGAGTCGGACCCGTACGGCAGCCGCGGCAGCACCAGTGGGTACGCCAGCACCACGATGTGCGCCGGCCGTCCGCCGCGGGCCTTGACGGCCGCCCGGCTGTTGACCACCGCGTCGATCGCCCGGTAGGTCTCGCGCAGCTGGTCACGCGCCCCCTCGATGCGGGCGAACACCATCGTGTCGTACCGCACGTAGTACGGCGGGCAGCCGGGAAGCTGCACCGGGTACTGCAGCCGCTCGTGGTACGCCTCGATGTAGCGCAGGTGGCAGTCCGGGTCCAGCTCCGGATTGGGGAAGACCTCCCGCAGGTGGCAGGAGTCGTGGAGCAGGCAGTCCGCCACGATGTCGCCGAAGCCGATGTTGTTCCCGCCGATGGTCAGCAGCACCAGGTCCGGCGGCGGGTCGAGGGCGGCCAGCCGCGCGATCTGGGACGGCTCGTCGTAGGTGGGCACCCGGCCCAGCACCTGGTCGGTGACCGCGCCGGAGCAGGCGAGCAGCACCGGCGGCTCGGGCCAGTCCAGCCCCATCGCGTACGTGCGGTCGCTTCGGTGGCACAGGTTCGTGCTGCCGCCGAGGAACCCCCGCCGGTTGGTCTCCGGGTGGTAGTCGCCGGCGCCCTCGCCGGACGAGAACGAGTCGCCCATGATCACGACCCGGGTGGCGTCCCGCAGCAGCGGCCCGGCCAGGTCGAGCGACCAGGCGCGGGCGTACCGCACGGCCGTGGCGAGTTGCACGGTCGCCGCGTTGGCGGCGGAGGCGGTGACGACGACGTCGTGGTAGAGGTCGACCCCGGTGGTCGCCGGCGCCCGGAACTGCCAGCGCACCACCTGGGAGGTGCCGGGGTCGAGGTTGCCGATCGACCGCAGGGGTCCGACCACCACGGGTGCGGTGCCGTCCACCCCCGCCAGCGGGAAGAACAGGTGGAGCCGGACGTCGCGGACCTGGTGGGCGGTGGGGTTGGTGACCGTCGCCTCGATGGACACCAGCCCGCCCGGCGGCACCGGCTCGGTGGGGGAGACCGACACCTCCAGGGTCATCGCGGGCGCGGCCGCCTGCGCCAGCGTCTCGCCGAGCGCCTCGCTGTCCCCGGCGTCGAACGTCTCGCCGCCGGTGGCCCGGCTGATGCACCGCAGCTCCTCCAGCCCTTCCGCGTCGAGCTGGAAGCCGACCGTGTAGATCACGGCGAGACCCTGGGCGGCGATCTCCTGGGCCACCGCGCACGGGTCGGGTCCGCAGTTGCTCAGCCCGTCGGAGACCAGCACGATGGTCGCCGGCTGGTGGAGTTCCAGCTCCAGCAGCATGTCGGCGGCGGCGCGCAGCGCCGGACCGGTGGGGGTCTGCCCGCCGGTGGTCAAAGTGTTCACCGCGGCGAGCAGGCCGGGATCGTCCGGCGCCACGAACGGGTACCGCACCTGTCCCGGGCCGCACGTACTGCCCGTGTCCGGATAGGACCGCAGTCCGAACAGGGCGCCCGGTGGCGCGGCGGACAGCGCCTCCCGGAGGGCCGCCCGCGCACCCTCGATCTTGATCGTGCCGGTGCCGTCGTCCTCCGACATGCTGCCGGAGACGTCCACGAGCAGCAGCATCACCTGGCTGTCCGGGCTCACCCCGGTGGTCGACGGTTCGACGGCGGCCGACGGGTCCTGCCGCACCGTGAGCACGGTCCGGACGCCCCGGGCGGTGTCGTACAGCCCCACCAGGGAGCCGGCGAGCTGCTGGACCAGCGGCACCACCAGGGACGCCGCCAGGCCCACCACGTTGCCGATCACCGCGAGTACGCCGCGACCGAGCGCCTGGCCGGCGAGGTCGGCCACGCAACCGACCACCTCGACCGCGTCCTGCCCGAGCGACCGCAGCGGGTCGGGCCGCCCGGTGGCCTCCGCCAGCACCGGGGCGCACCGGGTGAGGTCCCAGGCGGCGGCGAGCAGGTCCGGGTCGGCCGGCACCCCCGGGGGCAGCTTCACCAGCCCGAGCCGGGCCATGCCGATGTAGACGGTGGCGAGCATGTCGACCGCGCTCTCCAGGATCGCGCCGTGCAGCGCCACCGGGGACGGTTCCAGCTGCAGCACCGTGCCGCCGGGCGTGAGCTCCACGACCAGGTCGGCGCTCTCACCGGGGCGCAGCACGGTCGCCCGGCCGGAGCCGGCCGCCGGCAGCTCCGCGAACAGCGCCTCGACCGCCCCGGCCACACCGGTGTGGTCGTCGCCGCGTCCGCGCAGCACCGCCTGCGACGGGTAGCGGAGCAGCACCGGGTAGGGGTGGGTGTTGACCAGTTGCAGCCGGATCCGGTCGCCGGTGACGCCGACGCAGGCCGGCACCCGGTCGCCGCCCACCTCCACGGTGACGCCCCGCCGGGCGGCCTCCTCCACCCCCGGGCACAGCAGCCGGTCCGGGCCGGTCGGGGAGCCGTACAGCACCACGTTGGCGATCCCCTGCAGGGCGGAGCCGACCATGCCGGCCAGCCGGTCCCGGAACCAGCCGAGGTCCAGCCACTGGACCGCGAACAGGGACAGGTCGTCGACCCGGGCGGTGACCGTGCGGGCGACCGGGTCCACCATGGCCGGTTCGGCCTGCCAGCCGTCGAACCGCAGGTGCCCGATCCACACCGCGGTGTCCAGATCGGCTTCGGGCGGCAGCGGGAGGGTCACCGTCAGCGGTTCGTGCGGCACCGCGCCCGCCAGCGAGATGCGGTAGCCGGGGCCCGACCGGGCGCCCTCCGGCGGGACGATCTCCACCGGTGCGTCGATCGTCAGCCGGGTCGGCCGGTCGACCGCGCCGGCCGGGACCCGGACCGTCACCCCGCCGGCGACCAGCTCGGTCCCGCGGTCCGGGCGCACGGTGGTCTCCGCCAGCGGCCGCCTCACCTCCGGCCGGTGCGCGTCCCACACCGTGGCGGTGGCGCCGACCGCCACCACGAGCAGCACGGTGGCGACCGTGCGCCACCATGTCCACCGGCGTCCGTGTCCGACCATCACGACCCCGCCAGCAGGCTCTGGATGGCGTCCGGGGTACCGCGCAGCACCGGGTCGGCGAAGACGACCGGGCGCCGGCCCTCCTCGCGGTCGACCGGGACCACCCGCAGCTCCAGGCGCAGGGCACCGGAGGTGTCCACGGTGAGCGTCCGGGACGTGCCCCACGACAGCGTCTCGGTCGCCGCCACCGCGCCGTCGACCAGCACCTGCACCCGCATCCGCACCCCGGGCTCGGCGTCGTCGGGCTGGCCGACCACCGCGGTGAACTCGGTGATCTCCCGGTTGAGCAGGTAGACGGCGTCGATGCCACCCAGCAGGAACGGCTCGCAGCGCAGCGCGTCGGCGTAGCGCCTACCGTCCACCTGCACGTCGCTCACCTGACGGCAGCCGCCCTCGATGGGGCGCAGCGCGGTGAGCGGCGCGATCGCGGGCGGACTGGAGACGGTGAGCACGACCGTCTCGGGTACCGGCTCACCGGCCCCGGGTTCGACCGCCATCACCCGGTCGACCGGGGTGTCCGGCGCGTACACCCGCACCAGCTCCACCCGCGCGCCGAGCTCCTCCAGCTCGCGTACCGCTTCGGCGACGCTGTCGCCGACCACGTCCGGCACCACCGCGGGGGCGGCCAGGGTGAGCACCACGGTGCCGGCGACCGGCGCCGACCCGACCGGGTCCTGCGCGATCACGGTGCCTGGGACCGCCACCGCCGGCCGGGCCTCCACCAGCACCGTCACCCCGCCCAGGCCGAGGTCGTGCAGCACCTGCCGGGCCTGCGCCTCGGTGAGACCGCGCAGATCCGGCATGGTGCCGACCCGGGGTGCGGCGTCGACGCCGCCCGGGGTGGGGGCGACGACCACCACCGGCGGCTGGGTCCGGGGACTGAACCGGTCGGCCGCCCACCAGCCGGTCGCCGCACCGGCGACGAAGAAGGCGGCCGCCGCGCACCCGGCCGCCCACACCAGCCGCCGCCGGTCGGTCCGGTCCGCGGCCCGCCACCATCCGATCACCGTGCGCCTCCTCGTGCGTCCAGGCCGCACGGTACGAGGGCCCGGCAACGTCGGACGACCGGCCGGGCGTACCGGCCACAGTGACCGTTCGTCGCCACACGGATACACGGCTTGCGCGCGGGTGCGACCGATCGGCCGACATGAATCGACGGGCCGGGGGATTCAGCGCCGGTGACCTCTGGTGCGCCGTGCACCAGCAGGGACGTCCGTCACGGAACATCTTGAACGACACGGACGTCGGTTGTAAGCCGATTCGACCTGTCTGTCACGTCTCGCACCACCGGCCCGCGCGGCGTCCGCCGCCGGCGGGCAGGTGTGCCCGCGTACGTCGTCGGGCACCTAGAGGGTGGAGCCGCCGCAGGCGGCGTGCACCGACGGGACTGCAGGGAGGAATGAGATGACGCTTCCGATGATCCGGTCAACCACGCACCCGATGAGCCGGTTCATGCGCAGGTTCGACCCGTTCGCCGACGTCGACACGCTGTACGAGGACATGTCGCAGTTCATGCAGCGGATGATGGGCGACCTGCCGACCCTCCCGACCGACCTGGAGGAGACCGACGACGCGTACATCGTCGAGATGGACGTGCCCGGCGTGAAGCGGGAGGACGTCAACGTCGAGATCCGCGACAGCCAGCTCCAGGTCACCGGCGAGGTCAAGGAGCGCAAGCGGACCGGTACGCTGCGCCGCCAGAGCCGTCCGGTCGGCAAGTTCGAGTGCGCGCTGTCGCTGCCGGGCGAGATCGACCCGGAGGGCGTCGAGGCGACGCTCGAGAACGGCGTGCTGACCGTGATGCTGCCGAAGGCGCCGGAGGGCCGCCCGCGGCAGATCGAGATCAAGAGCTGACGCCCACACCGGGGCCACGTGCCCGTCGCGGTACGTGTCCGGTGGGCGGGGCCGGGTGCCGCACGCCGGTGCCCGGCCCCGTCGCGTACCGGCCACCGTGGAGCCACCGACCGGCCCCGACGGTGATCACCGGGGATGCGGCAGGCTGCCCGGGCCGCGGTACTGCCTTATCCTCATGGTGACGTCGCGACACCTGGTGCGTAGCGTCGCGGGACCGGAGCAGCGCGTGGCCGGCGCCCTCACCCCGCCCGCTGGACGGGACCGGCCGGTCGGCATCAGCAGGAGGTGGGGTCGATGGCGGCACACCCGGCCCGGGGTCGTGCCACCTCCCGGGAGCCGCGCCTTCCGGGGTTCGTCGGGCGGGACCGGGAGATGTCGACCCTGCAGCGGGCGCTGCGCAGCGGCCCGGCGGTGGTGCTGCTGGAGGGCGAGGCCGGGGTCGGCAAGAGCCGGCTGGTGCAGGAGTTCCTCGCCCGGCACCCGGAACACCGGGCGTTGATCGGGGTGTGCCCGCCGTTCCGGGAGTCGCTGACCCTCGGCGCCATCGTGGACGCGGTCCGCCACGCCCGCGAAAGTGTGGCGGACCTGTCGTTGTCCGGGCTGGCCGGCGCGCTGCGGCCACTGTTCCCGGAGTGGGCCGCGCAGCTGCCGCCGGCGCCGGAGCCGTTGGACGACCCGACCGCCGCCCAGCACCGGCTGTTCCGGGCGCTGGCGGAGCTGATCGAGCGCATGTCGGTGACCGTGCTGGTGGTCGAGGACGTGCACTGGGCCGACCCGGTCACCATGGACTTCGTCCTCTTCCTCGCCTACCGGCTGCCGCAGCCGGTGAGCCTGGTGGTCACCTACCGTCCCGAGGACGTGGCGCCGGAGTCGCCACTGCGCCGGCTCTCCTCACGGCTGCCGGCCACCACCACCCAGGTGCGGATCAGCCTGCAACCGCTGGACCTGGCGGCCACCACCAGCATGGTCTCCTCCATGCTGGACAGCCAGCCGATCTCCGCCGAGCTGGCCCGGTTCCTGCACGAACGCACCGACGGGCTGCCGCTGGCGGTGGAGGAGTCGGTCCGGCTGCTGCACGAGCGGGCCGACCTGGTCCGGCGGGACGGCGCCTGGACCCGGGCCGGCGCCGGCGAGCTGCAGGTGCCGCCGACCATCCGGGACGCGGTGCTGGAGCGGGTGGCCCGGCTGCCGGACGCCGCCCACCGGGTGCTGCACGCCTGCGCGGTGCTGGCCGAGCCGACCGACAGCGCGGTGGTGCTGGAGGTCGCCGGCCTCTCCGGCGACGAGGCGCGGACGGGGCTGACCGAGACGGTCGCCTGCGGACTGCTGCGCGAGGACGACGACGCGAAGCTCTCCTTCCGACACGTGCTACCGCGCCGCGCGGTCTACGAGGCCATCCCCGCGGTGGAGCGGCAGCGGCTGCACGCCCGGGCGGGCGAGGCGTTGGAGCGGCTGGACCCGCCGCCGGTGCTGCGACTGACCCGGCACTTCCGCGCCGCCCACCAGAGCGAGCGGTGGAGCCGGTACGCCGAACGCGCCGCCGAACTCGCGGTGGCCTCCGGCGACCACGCCACCGCCACGGTGCTGCTCACCGACCTGCTGGCGGGCGCGGAGCTGTCGGTGCCGACCCGGGTGCGGGTGCTGCGGAAGCTGGCGCTGGCGGCGATGTTCCGGCGGGACGCGGTCGACGACCGGCACGACTCGATCGTCCGGCTGCTGCGCACCACCCTGGAGACCGAGCAGCTCACCCCCGCCCAGGACGCCGAACTGCGCAGCTCGCTGGGCTGGCTGCTCGCCCAGGCCGGGGAGTGGGAGGCCGCCCGGGCAGAGCTGGAGGCCGCGGTACCCCACCTGGACCACGAGCCGGCCGAGCAGGCGCGCACCATGGCCTTCCTCGGCGTACCGTTCATCGGCAACCGGCCGGCCGAGGTGCACCTGCAGTGGCTGCAACGGGCGGCCGGGATCGACCAGGAGAAGCTCACCCCGGCCGAGCGGCTGGGACTCACCGCCGACCGGGCCGGTGGGCTGCTGCAGCTGGGTGACGAGGCCGGGTGGCAGGTGGCCGCCCAGCTGCCGTCCACCGCCGCCACGGTGGAGGAGCGGCGCCAGATCGTGCGCGGTCAGCTCAACGTCGGTTCCGCCGCCATCCGCTGGGGACGGTACGCGTACGCGCGCCAACGGCTGCTGGCGGCGCTGTCGCTGGCCGAGGCCGACGGGTACCTGCGGGTACGCGGGAAGATCCTCATCGCGCTGGTGCAGCTGGACTGGTACACCGGCGTGTGGGACCGGCTCGCCGCCCGCGCCGGGGCGGTGGCCGAGCCCGGCTCCCAGGACGCGGTCACCTACCAGGCGGCGACGAGGCTCGGCGCCTGGCACCTGGCGCAGGGCGCCTGGCGCAAGGCGGAGGAGGAGCTGCACCGGGCGCTGGAGGGCGCGCAGCGGACCGGCGCGGTGGACGACGTGCTGGAGCCGGCGGCCGCGCTGGCCCGGATGCGGCTGGCCGACGGCCGGGTGTCCGAGGCGATCAAACTCACCGACGAGCCGATCGCGACCGTGCTCACCAAGGGCGTGTGGCTGTGGGCCACCGACCTGGCGCCGGTACGGGTGGAGGCGCTGGTCGCCGCGGGCTCGGTCGACGACGCCGCGGGCCTGCTCGACGCGTACCAGAAGGGGGTGCGCGGCCGGGACATCCCCACGGCGGTGGCGGCGATCGCGGCCTGCCGGGGGCACGTGGCCGCCGGGCGGGGCGACCACGAGGCCGCGGCGCGGTTCTTCGCCGAGGAGGCGGCCGCCTGGCAGCGGCTGCCCCGCCCCTACGACGCCGCGCTCGCCCAGGAGCGGCAGGCCCGGAGCCTGCTCGCCCTCGGGCGCACCGAGGAGGCGCTGGAGGTGCTCAACGCGGCGTTCGCGCAGCTGTCCGGGCTGGGGGCGCGCGGTGACGGCAACCGGCTCGCCGAGCTGATCCGCACCCACGGCGGGGAGACCCCGCGGACCTGGCGGCGCGGTCGCCGCGGCTACGGCAACCAGCTGTCGCCGCGGGAGCTGGAGGTGGTCCGGCAGCTGGTGACCGGCCGGACGAACCGGGAGATCGCCGACGCCCTGTCGCGGTCGCCCAAGACGGTGGCCGGCCAGCTCAGTTCGGCCATGCGCAAACTCGGGGTGACCTCGCGGACCGCGCTCGCGGTGGCGGTGATGGACGCCGGGCTGGTGCCGGAGCACCCGACCGACCCCGCCCCGGGCGCCACGTCGGACACGGACCGGTAGGCCCTGCCGCAGGGCGGCGGCTCCGCCCGGGCCCGACGCGGCGATCGGTGCGCCCCGGCCCGGCGCGACGATCGGCTCCGTCCGCCCGGTGTGTGACCTGTGTCGCTTTCGACCCGACGGTGTGAGCGGCCGGTGGTCGATCAGCCACGGTCCGCGCCCCGGAGCGTCATAAACATTAGGTCATCTGCCCCATTACAACCGCGCGGCGGCAGCCGAGACTGCACCCCTAAGGGACGCCGCAGCCGAGCGGTGCCGTACGCCCGTGCTGCCCGTGGCGTCACTGTCCCTCATGAGTCGTAGGTGAACGCGGCACCTACCGTTGCTTAAGGAGTGACGAGGTGACACATCGCCATCCCCCCGGCCCGTCACGGCGACTCGGTCGCAAAGTGCTCGCCGGGTCGGCTTCCGTCCTGCTGGCGGTCGGCGTCATAGCACTCACCAGCGGTGCGCACGCGGAGCCGTCAGCGCCCGACCTCACCATGGACGTGACGGCGACGGCGGTGGACCGTGTCTCGGTGTCGCTGGACACGGCCGGCATCGTCGACGTCCGGTCCGAGATCGACATCTTCATCCGGCTGGACGAGCAGGCGGTGACCGAGTACATCGCCGGCGAACTCAACCGCGGGCGCGCCATGCCGGCCGCCGCCGCCCAGCGGGCGCAGGCCCAGAAGGTCTCGCGCCAGCACCAGCAGCTGCGCCGGGAGCTGGCGAAGATGGGTATCGCCGAGGAGGCGGCCTACCGGGTCGGCGTCAACGGCCTGCGGGTGCGGGCCCGGATCATGGACATGCCGAAGCTGGCGGCCCTGCCGGGCGTCGTGTCCGTGGCGCCGGTGACCCTGCACAAGCCCGCCAACGACACCAGCGTGCCGTGGATCAACACCCCGGAGGCGTGGGAGTTCCTCGGGGCCACCGGTGAGGACGTGATCATCTCGATCATCGACACCGGGATCGACTACACGCACGCGTCCTTCGGCGGCTCCGGCGACGTGGCCGACTACGAGTTCATCGCGCAGGACACCACCGTCATCCCGGAGGTCAACGGGGTGCCGGTGTTCCCGACGCCGAAGGTGATCGCCGGCTTCGACTTCGCCGGCCCCAACTACGACGCGAGCGGTGAGATCGCCCCGCCGATCCCGCAGCCCGACCCGAACCCGATCGACGTGCACGGGCACGGTAGCCACGTGGCCGGCTCCGCCGCCGGTATCGAGGTGACCGACTCCTCCGGCAAGGTGCTGGTCGGCTCCGGCGTGGCGCCCGGCGCCAAGCTGTACGCCGCCAAGGTGTTCGGCGACCAGGCCGGCTCCACCGCGCTGACCGCGGACGCCATCGAGTGGTCGCTCGACCCCAACGGTGACGGCTCGATGGACGACGCCGCGCACGTCATCAACATGAGCCTCGGCTCCTCGTTCGGCAGCCCGAACGACCCGTCCGCGCTGGCCACCCAGAACGCCACCGAGGTCGGCGTCGTCGTGGTCGCCTCGGCCGGCAACTCCGGCCAGGCCGCCGCGTACGTCACCGGCTCGCCGGCGGTGGCGCCGGGTGCGATCTCGGTCGCGGCCTCCATCGACGGCGGCCTGTCGGTGCTCGGCCTGCAGGTGAACTCGCCGGAGTCGGTCGCCGGCACCTACGAGGCGGTGGAGAGCGCCATCGGCGTGCCGCTGTCGGAGGCCGGTCCGCTCACCGGTGACCTGGCGGTCGCCGACCCGATCACCGCCTGCGACGCGGCCGGCAACCCGCAGATCAACAACCCGGAGGAGCTCGCCGGCAAGATCGCGTTCGTGCAGCGCGGTGTCTGCACCTTCGCCGTCAAGCACCTGGCGGTCCAGGCCGCCGGCGCGGTCGGCATCGTGGTGTTCAACAACGCCCCGGGCGACCCGATCGCCATGGGCGGTGACTCCGACGGCATCGAGATCCCGGGCGTGATGGTCTCGCTGAGCGACGGGCAGCTGCTGCTCGGCGCGATGAACGCGGGCCAGACCGTCAACGTCACGATGTCCGACGAGATCGTCATCCCGAAGCCGGAGCTGGCCGACCTGCTGGCCGGGTTCACCTCCCGTGGCCCGGGCCACGGCGGCTCGCTCTTCAAGCCGGACGTGGCCGCGCCGGGCTTCTCGATCTCCTCGACGGCGGTGGGCACCGGCAACCAGGCCCGGATCTCCAGCGGGACCTCCATGGCGGCCCCGCACGTGGCCGGCCTGGCCGCGCTGCTGGTTCAGCAGCACGGGCTGCACAAGCTGACCGACCCGCAGGAGAAGGCGGAGGTCGTCAAGACCATCAAGTCGATCATCCTGAACACCTCGGTGCCGGCGGCCGACAGCTACCCGCTGGCGCTGCAGGGCGTCGGCGTGGTGCGCGCCGACCGGGCGGTCAAGGCCACCGCGTACACCCAGCCGGCCGGCCTGAGCTTCGGCCGGGTGCACGCCGCCTCGGCGACCACGATCACCGAGACCGTCGAGGTCACCAACCTCGCGGCGGCGGGCCGGACGTTCGACGTCAGCTTCGACGCCCTGCACTCGGTGCCGGGTGTGAGCGTCTCGCACGACCCGCAGGTGACCGTGGGCCCGAACGGCACCGGCTCGTTCCAGGTGACCCTCACCCTCGACCCGGCGGCCATGCCGGCCGACCTGGCGAGCTTCAGCCAGACCGAGGTCGACGGGTGGCTGGTGCTCGACGACGGCACCGAGACCCTGCGCGTCGGCGTGCTGGCCGTGGTGGACCCGGCCGCGGCGGTGACCGCCACGGTCGCCCACCCGGGCGCGAACCCGAAGGCCTGGCGGGTCAACGTGTCCAACCCGAGCCAGACCACCGGTGTCGCGCACGCGTTCACCCTGGTCAAGGAGGGTGACGACGCCGGCGGCGTGGTCGAGGCCATGGGTGTGCGGACGACCACCGCGTCCGGCATCGAGGTGGTCCAGTTCGGCCTTGCCACCGACGCCTGGCACACGCTGTCGTCGCGGGAGACCCAGATCCTGCTCGACCCGGACAACGACGGCGACTTCGAGTACGTGCT
>CAZSNW010000060.1:0-13656 GCA_964608245.1 uncultured Micromonosporaceae bacterium | reverse complement strand
CCGAGGTGGACCGGCTGATGGAGATGGTCGAGCAGGAGCAGGCCGACCCGCTGGGTGAGCGACTACTACGCGAGGTGGCTGATGCTGCTGCTGCCGGCCGCGGTGCGCCAGCATCGGCGGATGCGCCGGCTGATCGCTAGGACGCTGGTCGCTGCGCGTGGCGCGTGGCGGCTGTTGGACCGGCATGCGCTGGACGCGACCGAGCCGCGGTATCTGGCTCGTGTGGTGCCGGTGGTGGTGGCCGCTCAGCGGGCGGCTGCGGTGTCGTCTGTGGCGTATGTGCGTGAGGCGCTCGCCGAGCAGGGGCTCGACGACGACCCGTGGGGCGAGCTGGTCCCGGACGCTCTGGTGGGTGTGGCGTCGGACGGCCGTCCGTTGGAGACGCTGCTGCATCAGCCGATCCTGCGGGTAAAAGGGCTCTCGGCTGAGGGTGTGCCGGTGGGACGGGCCATGGAGGCCGGCCGGCGCGAGCTGGAGACCATTGTGCACACCCAGGTTGCTGACGTGGGTCGTGTGGCTACCGGTGTGCAGGTGGCGGTGCGGGAGCGGATCGGGTATGTGCGTATGCTCGTTCCGCCGTCGTGTGCCCGGTGTGCGGTGCTGGTCGGCCGGGTGTACCGGTATGATGCGTCGTTTCTGCGGCATCCGCGCTGTGACTGTATCTCGGTGCCGACCCGGTACACGGATGACCCGGAGCGGCTGCGGGAGCTCGCACCGTCCGGTGTGGATTTCCAAACGCCGCGGGAGTATTTCGACAGCCTGTCCGCGGAAGAGCAGGATCGGATTTTTGGCCGCGCGGGTGCCGAGGCGATTAGGCTCGGCGCGGACATCGCTCAGGTGGTCAACGCCCGCCGTGGCATGTACTCGACTGTCGCGTTTGGTCAGCGGGTCGTGGCGACTACGGAGGGCACTACCCGGCGGGGTTTGGCGGGGCGTCGGCTGATCGCCGCGGGTGCGCGCACGGCCCGCGTGGCCGAGGAGCTTGTGACGCGGCAGACACGCGAAGGTGTCGCGCTGCGGCGTGTCACCCGCGAGCGTGTGCAGGTCCCGCGGCTCATGCCAGAGCAGATCCTGCGCGACGCCCGCGACCGTGAGGACGCGGTGCGGCTGCTGCACAGGTTCGGGTACATCATCTGACCCTGGGAGGGGGTGAGACGGTGGCGGACATTAGTGCTGCGGCGCGGAAGCGTGCCGAGGAACGCGGCCAGGCGATGCCGAATGGCCGGTTTCCGATTAGGAATCGCGAGGACCTGCTGAACGCCATCCGCGCGGTGGGCCGTGCTAGGCCGCAGCGGCCGGGGCAGACACCCGAGCAGGCGCGGGCGGCGGTGCGGCGGCACATCATGAGGCGTGCGCGCGCCCTCGGGCTGGAACGGTTGATACCCGATACGTGGCGCGCGGACGGGACACTACGAGAGGAGTAGGGATGACGGACGCAACGTCTGTCGCCTCCGAGGCCGCAACGGCGCAGGAGGATGCGGAGGCTGAGGCCATCCTGGCTGACGCGGTTAGCCGTAGCGACGACGAGCCTGAGCCGGCGGGCGCTGAGGCGCTCGGCGACCCGGGCAAGAAGGCGCTCCAAGCGATGAAGGAGCGGTGGCGGTCCGAAAGGGACCGTCGCAAGGAGTTGGAGCAGCGGCTCGCGGAGCTGACCCGGCAGCAGTCGGATGGTGGACAGCCTGATGTGGAGGCGATTCGCCGGCAGGCTCGTGAGGAGGCGCTCGCCGAGGCCGCGCGGGAGCGGGTGGCGGACAAGCTGGAGGTGTTGGCCGCGCAGCAGTTCGCCGACCCTGAGGCTGCGGTTGCGCTGCTGCTGCGCCGCCACGCCGTCGACGATTTCCTCGACGGGTCCAAGGTGGACATGGACGCGATCCGGGACGCTCTGGTCGAGCTTGCTGAGCAAAAACCGCACCTGGTGCGTAAGGCGGTGGCCGGGTCGTTTGACAGCGGGCGGGGGCGGACCGCGGCGAAGCCGCAACTGTCCCGTGAAGACATTCGGAAGATGACGCCGGCGCAGATCAACCAGGCGCGCCGGGAAGGCCGGCTGGACCGGCTGATGGGTAAGGTCTGAGGACCGTACGGCCCGCTCGCGGGCCGGCGGTCCGCGAGTGGAGGTAAGGATGACGATCAACCACTTCATTCCCGAGATCTGGAGTGCCGCCACTTTGGAGGCTCTCCAGGAGGAGGCCGTCCTCGGCGCCCTGGTCAACAGGGAGTACGAGGGTGAGGCGAGGCGCGGCAACCAGGTCAACATCACCGGCGTGGTCGTGCCGACCATCATCGACTACGCGGGTGCGGGGCGGACCACTAACGCCGAGGACATCTCGGACACCGGGTTTTCGCTGCTCATCGACCAGGAGAAGGCGTTCGACTTCCACGTCGACGACGTCGACCGGGCGCAGGCTGCGGGGTCGTTTGAGCGGTGGACCGCCGCGGCTGGGACGGCGCTGGCCAACGACGCGGACGCGTACATCGCGTCGCGCATGTTCCTGCGGGGAACCTCGCTGGACACGTCCATCGTGGACATCTACAACGGTGGCACCTCGGGTGGGAGCCTGTCGGTCGGCGACGCCGCGCACAAAATCTTCGTCGACGCGGTCAAGCAGCTGAACAAGGCGAACATGCCGTCGATGGACCGTGTGGCGGTGGTGAACGCCGAGTTCGAGGCGGCGCTGCTCGACGCCAGCTCGAAGCTGACGTCGTTTGACACGTCGGGTGACAGCTCGGGGCTGCGGCAGGCCACCATCGGCAGCTACCTCGGTTTTCGGGTGGTCCGCTCCAACTTGCTGCCGGTGCAGAGCGCCCCGGCGGCGGTGTTTTTCTGGTCGCGCGCGGTCGTGTACGTGTCGCAGATCAACCAGACCGAGGCGATGCGGTCGCACAGCAAGTTCGCTGACCGCATCCGCGGCCTGCACGTGTACGGCGCGGACGTGATCTACAACAGCGACGACGAGCGCACCGACTACCGGCGTGGCGTGCTCGTCTACGCCGAGGCCGACAGCTGATCTGGAGTAGACGATGAGACTGGTGGGACCGTCCGGGATCGTCATCGATGTGCCGGACGGACTCGGGCGGGCGCTGCTGCGCGATCCCGACGTGCGAGTGGTCGAGCGGCCACGCCGGCGTCCGGTCTCCGGCCCGGCCCCGGACGGTCCCGCCGTCGCCGAGGCCACGCCGGAGACACTGTCCGAACCGGACGGCTACCCGTGTGGTGAGTGCGGGGCGGTGTTTTCGTCGGCCCGGGGCAGGTCCGCGCACATGAGGCGGCACCGGTGATCCGCGCGAGTCTGGTCACCGACTGGTCGCGGCTGTCACGCCAGCGTGGGCAGGTCGAACTCGCGGCGTGCCAGCTGCTGCGCGACCTCGCCGCTCGTGTCCCGGCCGACCAGGCGATCGTCGAGCTCGGCGCGTTTGCGGGCCGGTCGACCGGGTGGCTGCTGCTCGGCGCACAGGACGGCCACGGCGCGCACGTGACCACAGTGGACCCGTGGGAGCGGTACGCCGGCGACTACTACGACTACCCCGAGTATCTGGCCGCTCGGCGGCGTTTCGAGGCATGGATGGCCAGGATCGGCGCCACACCGGACCGGCACACCGTGGTCCAGGATGTGGCACACCAGGTCGCCGAGGCGTGGCAGGGCCCCCAGGTGGGGCTCCTGTGGCACGACGCCGAGCACTCGGCCGACGCGGTCGCCCGCGACCTAGCGGCGTGGCAGGCGCACATCGCACCTGGTGGTGTCGTCGTGCTGCATGACGCGGGTAACCCGCGGATGGGTGTGGTCGAGGGTGCTCGGCGGGTACTCGACGCGCCCGGGTGGGACTGGCGTGGGCGCCGGTTGATCCGGTGGCAGCGCCGCCCGGACCGGCGTGGTGTCCTCATTGTTCGGAGGGAGTCGGCGCAGTGATTTTGCTGTGCGTCAATGACACATCGTGGGATCAGGAGACGGACTCGTTGATCCCTGGCGGCCAGGGGGACCGCTATTTGGCGCCGATCCTGCGGCATCTCCCCGAGGACGCGGCGATCGTCCGCCAGCCGCGGGCGGGTGCGACGTGCGCGCTGATCAACCACTGGGGTAGTTATTTCCGCGGCGCAGACCGGGTTGTGAAGGCGTCGGTGCAGCTTTCGCATGGGATCGCCGATAAGAGCTACAGGTCTGCGTGGCGTGCGGTGCACTACGACTACACCGTGTACCCGGGGCCGGCGCTCGCCGACCGTGCGATCGCCGACGGGCTGCCGGCGTCGCGCGTGAGAATCCTCGGCTATCCGAAGCTCGACCCGATCTTCAACGGCGAGATCGAGTCGCCGTGGCCTGAGCGGGACGGCAGGATCCGGGTCCTGTGGGCGCCCACCCACGGGGGTGGGAGCGAGCGTAACCGGCGTGGGAACCGTGCGGCGCCAGGTGCGCGTGCCACCACGTGGTGGCACCGGGACACGCTGCTGTCCCTTTTGGACCCTGACCGGTTTTTGGTGATGGAGGCGCCGCATCCGCGCCACTCTCCCGGTTCGCAGGCCACCCTCGCCCAGTACGTGGGCGCTGACGTGGTGCTCGCCGACGGCGGGTCGACCATCTACGAGTCGTGGGCGCTCGGCCTGCCGGTGGTTTTCGCGGACTGGCTGACCCGGGAGCGTAATCTGACCCGTGCCGGCGGGCGCCTGCTGGAGCACGACGTGTACGAGAACCGGGTCGGGTGGCATGCCGACCGGCCCGAGGATTACGCGGCCACAGTGGAGCGCGCGGCCAGGGAGGGGATCACCGAGGCCGAGCAGCGTTTCGCCGAGTGGGTGCTGCCGTCCGATCTGCGCGGCCACGGCGGCAGGCTGCACGCGGAGTTTTTGGTGGAGGTGGACAGTGGAGCCGCTGGCGACCATCGGCGATCTGGCGGACCGCGGGATCACGCACGCCGACAGCGCGCTGCTGTCATCGCTGCTCGACGCCGCCTCAGCAGCCGTCCGTGACGCCGCCGGTGTGCCGATCTCCCGAGGCACATGGATTGTCCAGCTGCCGGGCACACCGGCCCGGTGGCTGGCGCTGCCAGGGCAGCCAGTCACCGACGTGTCCCACGTCGAGCTCGACGAGGTGGAGCTGCTGGTCGGTGTGGACTGCCGGCTGATCGGCGGCAGGCTGTACCGCAGCCGCGGGTGGCAGCGCGGGCGCGAGCCGTCGGTGGTCACGGTGACGATGACCGCGGGGCTGGCCGAGGTGCCAGCGGATATCGTCGACCTGGTGTGTGCGATGGTGGGTAGCGCGCTGCGTCAGGTCGACGAGGGGTACGGCACGGCGCACGACCGGCCGAGCATCCGCATCGACGACTATCACGAGCAGCAGCCGATGGTCGACTCGCAGCAGCGGCTGGCCGGTCCCATGGAGCTGCCGCCGGCTACCCGTGCGCGGCTGCGCGCACGGTTTGGTGGCGGCGTGGCCGTGGTGGGGAGCGGGCGGTGAGCCGGCGTGCGCTGGCCGCGCTCGCCCGCGGCCGTCGATTGGCCGAGGCACTGATGGTTGACATGTGCGCCATCACCCGTGCCGCCGGGCAGCCGGGTGCGATCGACCCGGAGACCGGGGAGCGGACACCACCAGCTGCGACCACCGTCTACTCGGGACAGTGCAAAGTCCAAACGTTCGAGGCTCACGAGACACGGGCCGGGTCTGCTGGGCACGTGTACACGGTCCAGCGGTACTACGTGCACATCCCCGTCGGCGCCGCGGTGCGTGTCGGTGACACGGTCACCATCACCAGCGCCGTCGCCGACCCCAACCTGGTCGGCCGCGTGTACACAGTGGCCGGGCTGCTGCACAAATCCATGGCCACGGCGCAGCGGCTGCTGCTCGACGAGGTGGTGGACTGATGGGCATCGACACGCGCGACGTCGCCGCGTTCGCAGCCCGGCTGCGTGGCGCGCCAGACCGGCTCGCCGCCGAGGCCAAGCGGGTCACGTCGCGGGGCGCGCTAAACATCAAAGTCGAGGCGCAGCGGCGGGTCCGTGACGCCACGTCGGGGCCGGGGCGGACCCATCTGCCGCACTACCCGCGTGCGATCACCTACGACGTGCGCACGGGCAGGGACTGGGTGCGTGCCGACATCGGCCCGGAAACCGCGCGGCTACAGGGCGGCATGGGCCGTGGTGTCGAGTTTGGTAGCCGGCGCACTCCCCCCATCCCCCACCTGTTTCCCGCGCTCGATGGCGAGGAGCCGGCGTACGTCCGGTATCTGCTGGACGCGGCGGAGGGGGCGCTGCGGTGAGCATCCCGGACACCATCCTGGGCATGGTGCGTGACGCGCTGCCGGACGACGTGTCCGTGTACGACGGTCAGGTGCCCGAGCCGCCGCCGCGCCGGTACGTGGTGGTCTATGCCGACCATGGCACCCGGTCGGCTGCGGAGCGGGTCGATGACCAGTCGACCAGTGTCACGTACCGGTGGCAGGTGACCAGTGTCGCACCGGATCGGGGGATGGCGCACTGGCTCGCCGAGCGGGTCGCTGACGCGCTGACAGACGCCCGCCCCGAGGTGGAGGGCTGGGTGACCGGGGAGATCGCTCACACGTACTCGCAGCTGGCAGCGTCCGATGACCAGGTGCTAGAGCGGCGGGTCGTGACAGCTGTCGACCAGTACCTGCTACTGGCCGAGCGGATCGTCTAAGGAGGACAGATGCCACGTCTAGTGGACCAGGGGGTCACCCGCCTTACGTGGGTGCGTGGCGAGGACGGGATCGCCGACCCCGAGGCGCCGACGGTCGCTGAGCTGACCGGGCAGGGTGCGACCGATCTGACGTGTCTGATGGTCACCACCTATGAGGTGCGGCCGGACGCGTCGGAGACCACCAACGAGCGTGCCGTGTGCGAGACCGCCAATGTGGACACGCCGACGGTGCAGAACTACATGGGCCGGTTCGAGCTGTTCCGCCAGTGGGACCGCGACACCGGCGAGTGGTCGGCGAGCGAGGACCCGTTGGCGTTGTTCGACTTCGGTGACGTCGGCTGGTTCGTGCGGCGTACCGGCCTGCCGAAGGAAGCGCCGTACGCGGCTGGGCAGCAGGTCGAGGTGTATAAGTTCATGGTGGACACTCCGCAGCCGCAGTCCGGCACCGGGTCCGGCTACGTCAAGGTGACCGTGCCGCTGCTACAGCAGGGCACGTTCACCGTGCGCGCCGTCGTCGACGACGCGTCGTGAGCTGCCGTGCCGTGCGCTGGCTCCCCGGGCGTGCGGCACGGCCACATTAGACCGGGGAGAGACCGGGGAGACGAAAATATGGCTAGGAAGAAGACCGAGCCGAAGCTGGCAGACTTCGACCTCGACCAGTGGATCGACGGCGTAGGAGCGGTCACCCGGCAGGCGCGGATCGTTCAGCGTGGCGATCTGTTCGCCGAGGTGGATCGGTTGGAGCATGCGCTCGACGTGGCTGAGCGCCTGTCCGAGGCGGACCGGGGTGTCGGCGACCCCGGTTTAGAGGACCTGCAAGCGCAGCTGGACGCCGTGTGGCAGCAGATCTGGCAGTCCACCCTGGTGGTGCACCTGCAAGACCGGACGGTGGAGCGGCGCCGGCAGCTGCGCGACCGGCTGAAGAAACGCGGCGTGTCCGATGAGGACATCGCGCTGCACTTGGTCGCTGACGCGATCGTGCGGGTCGAAACCACCGACGGGCGAGAGGTGCCGCTACCAGAGGGTGGGTTCCCGGCGGCGAAACTGCGGCAGATCCGAGGGCGCGCCGGCGACGCGGCGCTTTACGAACTGGAAAAGGTCTACGCGGATCTGGTCACACAATCGCCGAGGGTGGCGCCCCCTTTGTCGCGCAAGCGCTCCTAGACCCGCGCTGGCAGCATGTCGCGCTAGGAGTGCGCACAGCACAGAAATGGGGCGTGCCGCCGCTGACTGTGCTACGCGGCGGCAACCCTCGCGAGTGGACAGATGTCGACCGGGTGCTCGCCATGGCCGCGGCCCTGGCCGAGGACCTGACATGTCCCGGTTGCGGGCAACCCAAACATACGGCGTGGAACCCGGACAGCGAGGGATGGTACGAGTCCCGGGAGGCCACGTGCCAGGGGTGCGCGGAGCTGGCCAGGGCCGCGTCCGGCGACAGAGACCCGCGGCCAGAGGTGCGCCGGTGGGTGGTCGACACGCGACCACCCGGGGTCGAGCTGCGGCCGTGGGACCCCTAGTCTGCTACGACGGCGGCGAGGTCCTCGGGGGTGGACAGACCCGCGACGACACACGTCTGGGCCAGGTCGATGACGCCGGCGAGCAGCTCGCTGAACTCGTACCGGCCGTGCGGGCCGAGGTAGTCGAGGATCGCCTGTCCGGTGGCGGCGATCTCGGGGGTGGTGGCGCGGGAGGCCATGTCTGCCACTTCCCACACGTGGCCTCCCCACTGCTCTACCCGCCATCCGTCCCAGTCGGTGTCGATTCGTAGCGGGCTGCGGCGGGGGTCGACGAGTACGCGGCAGGCCATCTGCCCGAGGTGGTCGACGGTGGCTGACGGCGACGGGCCGGCAGTCCCGCTGCCGGTGGGTCGGGTGGCGAGCACAGCAGTCAGCGCGGCGGCGGCGAGCACGGCCGCCGCGGCGGCGGCGAGCAGGGTGATACGACGACGGTGGGTCATGGGTCCTATGGTCGCACGACTGCGCCACACGGGGAGGTGACAGATGGCTGACCGCTCCCTGACCGTACAGCTGCGGGCCGAGTTCGCGCAGTACAGGCGCGAGTCTGAGGCTGCCACCAGGGGCACTGAGCGGCTGGGTGAGGCCGGTCAGGAGGCCGGGCGGGAGATCGACCGCGCGCTGGGTCGGGCCGAGGACGCGGCGGAGGATCTGCGCCGGTCGCTCGCGGAGGTGGGCCGCAGCCAGGCGCTCAAACTGGTCGCGGCGGACGCAAACTTGGCCGAGGGTGCTCTCGACGACGCGGCCGACGAGGCCGAGCGGCTGGACCGTGCGATCGACCAGGTGAGCATGGAGATCGCCCGGCTCAACCGGGAGATCCTACGCACCGGCGACCTGAGCCTGTTCGGACGCATCGACGAGCAGCGGTCGACGCTGCAAACGTTGCGGCGTATGCGCGCCGAGCTCGGTGAGGCTAAAAAGGACGTCGAGGTCATCGCCCGGTCCACACGCGACGGTTTCCGTGAGGCGCTGTCGTCGCTGCCGTCGGAAATCAAGGGCGCGCTGATCCTGAGCCTGGTCGGCACGGCTGTGCTCATGGCGCCGCTGATCGGTGGGGCGCTCGCCGCTGCGGTGGTTGGCACGGTCGGCGCCGGCGGTATCCTCGGCGGTCTCGTCTCGGCCGCACGCGACACCCGGGTCCGGCAGGCGGCGACGCGCCTGGTGGATAACCTGCGCGACCCGTTTGACCAGCTGGGCGCCGAGTTTGTGCAGCCGGCCATCAGCAGCCTGACCATCCTCAGTGACACTGCCGTGTCGTTGTTCCGTCGGCTTTTGCCGGAGATTTCGGCGCTGCGGCCGGTGGTGGTCGAGCTGGCACGCGGGTTCGCCGGGTTCTTTGTGGAGGCCGAGCCGGGGTTTGTTGCCGCGCTGCGTGCCGCGCAGCCGATCCTGCGCAGCATCGCGCAGGAGCTTCCGGAGCTTGGGCGCGCGTTCGGGGACATGCTGCGGGTGCTGTCCGAGGACACCGACGGCGCGATCATGGCGCTGCGCGCGCTGTTCGACCTCATCGAGTATTCGCTCAGGTCGATCGGTTCAGGGCTGCGGATGCTCGGCGAGATGTTCCAGTTCCTTGTTAGCGCTCAGGAATCGTTCGGGTCGATCGGTGACAAGGTGTTCGGCTGGGTCCCCGGGCTGGGGAACATGTACCGGTACGCCCGCGACCGCGCCCGCGAGCTGAAAGACAGCGTTGAGGAGGCCGGCCAGGTCGGGGAGGGCGTCAACGAGCGGCTAGAGGCCGGGTACCGTGATCTGCGAACGGAAATCGACCGAACGACCGACGCGATCCTCGCGCAGCATCAGGCGCTGCGCGAACAGGCAGACCCGGTGCTGCGGCTGATGAACTCGTTCGCGCGGCTCGACGAGGCGCAGCGGCGGTACAACGACGCCGTCGACGAACACGGCCGCGAGTCCGAGGAAGCCAGGGCGGCGATGCGTGACCTGCTCGCCGCGACCATCGACGTCGACGGTGCGGTCCGCGAAGCCGCAGTCTCAGGTTTCGACGGCAAGTTGACGCCGGCGCTACGCAAAGCAGCCGAGGCCGCCGGATGGTCCAAACAGGACATCAGCGCGTTGGAGCGCGAGCTGAAGCAGTTGATCGACCGTGGCCAGCAGTACGACGGCAGCGTGTGGGACGCGACCGTCCGCATGAACTGGCGGGTCGAACCGCCACCGCAGATCCCGAGTCTCGGTGTGCAGATTCCGTTCCAGCACGGTGGCCCGGTCGTCGGCCCGGCAGGGGTTGACCAGGTGCCGGCGCGGCTCACCGCCGGGGAGCACGTGTGGACAGCCGACGAGGTGCGCGCCGCCGGCGGGCATCAGGCGGTAGCGGCGATGCGCGCCGCGGTGCTCGCATCCCAGTCGCGCACCTCGATACCGGCCACCGTCGGATCCCCGGCACGCGGCACTAGCGGCGGCGCGACCCACACGGTTACGTACCAGATCTACCCCCAGCGCGCAGATTTCACGATCGCCGATCTGGACGCGTTGGTGCGCACGCAGGACGCGCTCGTGCGCGTGGGCCGGTCACGGTAGGGAGGTGTACGGGTGCCAATCCTCGTAGGCAGTGCTGCGCCACCGCCGCCACCGCCGCCGTCCGAGACGATCGGTACATTCGAGGTCGAGTGGGTCGCGCCGGACGGGTCGGTGTGGCCGCTGTGCGACCGGCGGCTGCCGTGGTGGACGCTCGCGCAGTGGTCTCATGTGGTCGGTGCGGCGCCGGTGAGGATCGCCGCCGACGAGCACCCTCGGGGTGGTACGAGGGTGCGGCACGTGCAACCGCAGCCGCGGATCATGGTGTGGCCGCTGCGTGTCGCCGGCCGGACACACATGCAGTTCGTGACCGCGGTCCGCCAGCTGGCGCGCGCGTTCACGCAGACGCGCCGGCTCGGCCCGGGGCGGATCGTGATCCGCCGCCCGGACGGCACCGCCCGGGAGATCGAGGCGTGGTACGACGGTGGTATCGACGGCGCACCCGACCAGACGCTGCTGCGCGATTATTTCGTGATCAACCTGTACTGCCCGGACCCGTACTGGCGTGACGAGCAGCCGACCGTGCTCGCCTACGCGCACTCCGACCCGGTAGATTTCTACGACCCGTTTGCGAGCATCTCCAGCGGGCAGGTGCTCGGGCAGGCCACAGTAGACAACGACGGTGACGTCGAGGCGTGGCCGGAGTTGACGCTCACCGGCCCGGCCGAAGAATTCCGAGCCACGAACACCACCACCGGCGAGTCGTTCACCCTGTCCGTGAGCCTGTCCCAGGGGGAGTCGGTAACAGTCACCACCGAACCGCCGCGGGTGCGTAAAGACGACGGCTCCAATTTGGTTGGAGCGCTCGACTGGCCGGGCGCTTCGCTGTGGGCGCTGCACCCCGGCCGCAATGACATAGAGTTGGCGGTTGACGGGGCGGACGAGGGTACGACGGTCACGCTGGCGTACCGACGGCGCTGGGAGACACCGTGACGATCACCGTGCTGGTCACCGACCGCCAGCTCAACGTGGTCGGCGACCCGATCACACAGTGGACAGAGCTACACGCGATCCTCAGGTTCAACGAGCCCGGGTCCGGGTATTTCATCGCGCCTGCCCGGCCAGAGGTGATGGAGCAGCTCGACGCCGGCCACCGGATCGTCGTCATCCGCGACGGCGCCGTGTTCTGCGCTGGCCCGTACGAGGTGTCGCGGGTGCGCCGGTCGGCGAGCGAGAGCGGCGCACCACCCGGCACGGTCACCGTCCACTGGGCCGACGACCTGGCGTCAGTGGTAGGCCGCGTGGTCTACCCGACCCCCAGTGAGGACGCCGACGGCGCACAGGGCGACTACTGGTCAGTCGCGGACACGAACGCCGAGGTGGCGATGCGTGCGCTCGTCGACGCGAACGCCGGCCCGAACGCGCTCTCCTACCGGCGCGTGCCACGGCTAGTCCTCGGCGAGCTCGCCAACGTCGGCACCAACGTCACCTACCGCACCAGGTGGGCGATGCTCGGCGACGCGCTACGGGAGATCGCGCTCGCAGGCGGCGGGCTTGGCTTCCGCACCCGTCAGATCGGCGACCAGGTCCACTTTGAGGTGTACCAGCCGCGGGACCTCACCGGCGTGGTGCGGTTCAGCTGGGGGTTGGGGAATTTGCGTGAGGTGGACTACGAGCGGCGCGCGCCTACCGCGACCTCGGTCATCGTCGGCGCGCAGGGCGATCTGGACGCGCGGACCATCGTCGAGCGCACCAACACCGCAGCCGAGTCGGCGTGGGGGAGGCTGGAAAAATTCCTCGACCGTCGTGACAGCGACGACCCTGACGAGCTGGTACAGGCGGGTGACGCGGAGCTGGTGGAGTGCGCGGAGACGGCGCAGCTGTCCACTGTCACCATCGACACCCCAGACCAGCGTTTCGGCGCAGACTACGGGCTCGGTGACCTGGTGACCGTGGTACCGCTGCCTGGGGTGGAGGTGGCCGAGGTGGTCCGCTCCGCGCATCTGGAGGCGACGCCGAGCGAGGGTGAGCAGGTCACCGTCCTGGTCGGGTCGCAGGCGGCGTCGAGCGACCCGGTGTGGGTGCAGTATCTGCGCCGGCTCGACCGCCGGCTGGCGCGGCTAGAAACAAACGTGACGACCGAGACTAGCTAGGGGGCGACTGTGGCACAGTCATCGTGGCCGGGTGCGGCGCCGGCCGTGGTCACCGAGCGCCAGTGGGAGGCGCTGGCCGAGCCGATGTGGTCCGGTCTACTGGGCAGTCCGCTAGACCCGCCGCCGGTGTACGGGGACGCCACCGGCATGCACGTCAAGGTGCGCGCGGGCACGCGGGCGTACGTGCGCGGCCACGTATGGGAGGCCGGAGACACCGACCTGCAACTCAGCATCGCGCCGAACGGCTCGGGGGCGCCGCGTATCGACCTGGTGGTGCTGCGGCTCGACCGGTCGGCGTGGACAGTGACCGCCGAGGTGGTCCAGGGAACGCCGGGCGGCGGCACACCGGCAGTGTCCACAGACACCGGAGACACCGGCAAGTGGGAGCTCGTCATCGGCCGTGTGGTGGTGCCAGCCGGCGAGTCGACCACCATCACCGCTGGGATGGTGGCCGCCCGCACCGCCTACCTCGGGCCGGGGTTGCAGGTGGCGGACACCGGTCAGCCGCTGTCGCAGCCCGGCGACTACCCGTACCGGCTGCGGTACGGGCCCACCCAGGACAGGCTGATGCTGGAGCGGCCAGCTGGGACGGTGGACCTGTGGCGGGACACGGGATGGGTGCAGGTCACCACCCTCGGCCAGACCATCTCCGGATGGGAGGTCACTCGTCCCACGTATGTGAGGCGTGTCGGCATGTGGGTGCACCTGAACCTAGGAAATTTCGAGCGGACCGGTGGGGCGATCTCACGCGGCACAGACACGCGGATCATGACCGCCCTACCAGCGGATTACCGATACTCCGGCCCGCAGAGCGTCGACGCGATCCTGCTGATCGGCAACGACCACCCGGTGCGGGCTGTCCTTTACAGGCAAGGGTCC
>CAZSNW010000059.1:0-13685 GCA_964608245.1 uncultured Micromonosporaceae bacterium | reverse complement strand
TGAGGTTCCAGTCCCGGGAGTGCTTGAGCACCGCCCCGGCCACCACCTCGCCGAGCCGCTGTCCGGCCAGACCGAAGCGGGCGACCAGCCCGTCCAGGGCGGCGCCGAGCATGTCGGCGTTGGACGCGGACGCGTACGCCCCGCCGGCGCGCGCGAACGGGATCCGGTTGCCGCCGAGCACACCCACCCGCCTGGTCATGGTCATCAGCCTCCCCGACACGCCAAGTTACTTACGGGTAGGCTAACCCCATGGCGGACAGGTACGCGAACTTCGCCCGCAGCAGCCTCGGTCGCGCCCTGACCAGACGGCTCGGTCTGCCGCAGCCGCCCCGGCTCGCCCGCTACCGTCCCGGTGACCCGCTGACGACCGGCCCGGTGCTGCTCGGCGGCCATCCGGGCGGCCGGGTCCGCGACGTGGTCGGCGAGCTGCTGTCGGCCGCCAGGGTGGAGGTGGCCGAACCGGGCGGCGGGGCGGAGGGCCGCGAGCCGCTGTACGCGGCGGCGGTGTTCGACGCCACCGGCATCGACGGGGTCGCTGCGTTGGGGTCCCTGTACGACTTCTTCCACCCGGTCATGCGCCGGCTCTACCCGTGCGGGCGGGTGGTCGTGGTCGGCACCCCGCCGGAGCACGCCGGCGGCGTCGACGCGGTCGCCGCCCAGCGGGCGCTGGAGGGCTTCGTCCGCAGCGTCGGCAAGGAGGTCGGCCGCGGCACCACCGCCCAGCTGGTGCAGGTGGAGCCCGGTGCCGAGCGGAATTTGGAGTCGACCCTCCGGTTCCTGCTGTCGGCGAAGTCGGCGTACGTCTCCGGCCAGGTGATCCGGATCGCGCCGGCGCCGGTGTTGTCGCCGGACGACTGGGAGAAGCCGCTCGCCGGCACGGTGGCGCTGGTGACCGGCGCGGCCCGCGGGATCGGGGCGGCGATCGCCCGGGTGCTGGCCCGCGACGGTGCCCACGTGGTCTGCCTCGACGTGCCGGCCGCCGGCGACCAGCTGGCCGCGGTCGCCAACGAGGTGGGCGGCACCGCGTTGCAGGCCGACCTGACCGCCGAGTCGACCCCGGCCCGGGTACGCGAACACCTGGCCGGCCGGCACGGCCGGCTGGACGTGCTGGTGCACAACGCCGGGGTCACCCGGGACCGCACCCTGGCGCGGATGGACCGGTCGTCCTGGGACCTCGTGCTCGACGTCAACCTGGCCGCCCAGCAGCGGCTCACCTCGGCGCTGCTGGAGGGCGGGCTGCTCCGCGACGGCGGCCGGATCGTCACCCTCTCGTCCGTGAGCGGCATCGCCGGCAACCGGGGGCAGACCAACTACGCCGCCTCCAAGGCCGGCGTGGTCGGGATGGTGCAGGCGCTGGCGCCGACACTGGCCGAGCGCGGGATCACGGTCAACGCGGTAGCGCCGGGGTTCATCGAGACCGACATGACCGCCCGCATGCCCACGGTGGCCAAGGAGGTCGCGCGCCGGCTCAACAGCATGGCGCAGGGCGGCCTGCCGGTCGACGTAGCCGAGACGGTGGCGTGGCTCGCCTCCCCGGCGTCCGGCGGGGTCACCGGCCAGGTGGTACGGGTGTGCGGCCAGATGCTCATGGGCGCCTGACCCGGGTGGTCATCCGTCGACGTCGGACGGCGACAGGGAGAACGGCGGAGGCTGGCATGACGGTGGTGGAGCTGGACCGGACACCCGCGACCGGACGCGCGCTGCGTCGGGCGGTGCTGAGCGCCCTGCCGGGGATCGGCCGGCGCCGCGGCGCCGGACTGCCGGAGACCGAGCTGGTGCTCAAGGGGGTACGCGCCGACCGGGAGCGGCTCGCCGAGTACGCCCGGGTGTGCGGGTTCCGGCTGACCGACACGCTGCCGGTCACCTACCCGCACGTGCTGGCGTTCCCGCTGGCGATGGCGCTGATGACCGCGCCGGACTTCCCGTTCCCGGTGGTCGGGTTGGTGCACCTCGCCAACCGGATCACGCTGCACCGGCCGCTGCCGGTCGACCAGCCACTGGATCTCGCGGTCCGGGCGGAGAACCTGCGCGACCATCCGCGCGGCCGGCAGGTGGACGTGGTGGCGACCGCCTCGGTGGACGGCGAGGTGGTGTGGCGGGACGTCTCCACCTATCTGCACAAGGAGCGCACCGGCCCTGCCCGCGGCGACCGGCCCGCCGCCGGGGAGCCGCACCACCGGAGCGGCCGGGACGCCGACGACGCCCCGGCCGGTCACGCCCAGGCGGTGTGGCGGGTCGGTGAGGACGTCGGCCGCGCGTACGCCCGGGTCTCCGGCGACCGCAACCCGATCCACACCTCGCGGCTGCTGGCGCGGGCGTTCGGTTTCCGCCGGCCGATCGCCCACGGCATGTGGACCAAGGCCCGGTGCCTCGCGCAGCTCGCACCGCGGCTGCCCGACGCGTACACCGTCGAGGTCACCTTCCGCGCGCCGGTGCTGCTGCCGGCGCGGGTCGACTTCCGGGCCGCGGCGGTGGACGACGGGTGGCGGTTCACCCTGCACCGCCACGCCTCCGACCGGTTGCACCTGTCCGGTACGGTCACCGCCGCGGTCGACGACTGACCCGGCGGTGGCCGGGTAGAGTTACCGGTGAGTAACGACAGCGCCCCTGACGGAGCCCGCGACGGAAAGGCTGGACATCCGTGAGCACCTTCGACCTGTCGACGATCAAGGAGATGGCGCCGGGCGACCTCGCCAAGCTGGTCAAGCAGACCCCTGACGCCACCCTCAGCGAGGCGATGTCCGGCGAGCGCCGCGCGGCGATCCTGGAGGAGGTCTTCAACCGGTTCCCGAAGCAGTTCCGCGCCGACCGGGCCGGCTCCATGCAGGCCGTGATCCACTGGGTGATCGGCGGCCGACCCGACGGCGGCAGCGACACCTACCAGGTGGCGATCGCCGACGGCGCGTGCACCGTCACCTCGCAGCCCGACCGGGAGCCGCGGCTCACGGTCACCCTCGGTCCGGTCGAGTTCCTCAAGCTGGTCACCGGCAACGCGAACCCCACGATGATGTTCATGACCGGCAAGCTCAAGGCCAAGGGCGACCTGGGCCTGGCGGCCAGCATCGCCAACCTGTTCGACCTGCCCAAGCCCTGAGGCGACCGGCCGGCGACGCGCCACCAGGTCGCCTCACGACTGTCCAACCTGTTGAGAGAACAGCTCGGCCGCTCTGAGAGCATGTCGGATCATGGCGGCATGCGCTCGGTGCGGGGGCCGGACGCGCTGGTGGCGCTCCTGGTGCAGGACCTGTTCGCTCGAGTTCACGCAGGCCCGTGCGGAGGTGACCCGCCGGGCCGCCGCGCTCGCCTCCGGAACGACAGCGCCCGCCGAATGGCAGAAGTTCCTGGACTGGGCGGAGTCCCTCAGGTTTCCTGAGGACGCGCTGCTCCGGGACAGCAGGCGCCACATGTTCGCGTGGCTGACCAGGTACGTCGACCGCGCGATCGCGAACGACGACCTCGACGAGGAGACACTGGCGGAGTTCGACGCCGTCGCCGGACAGCTCCCCGTCGGTGAGCCGGTCGTCCGCCGTGCCCGTGACCGCCTGCAGCGCGCACGGTCCTTCTGGCTGCTGCGCACGACCCGGCGGCCGCCGTCGCTCCGGTCGTCGCTGTACCTGGAGCCCGACGAGATCTGTCACTTCGAGGAACGCGCACGGCGGATCCGCCAGCTCGCGTCCGGACCGAGGACGGACTTCGGCACCCTGACGGTGACGGACCGTCGGATCCTCTTCGTCCCCCAGAACGCCATGGGCTCGGCGGCCCAGCGGCCACTGACCGCCATCGCGCGGGTATGCCGGCAGGGCGCGGCCGTGTGGTTCGAGACGAACCGTGGACGGTTCGAGGGCCACTTCTACGTCAACGACCCCGAGTGGTTGGCGGCCGTCGTCGACGTCGCGGTCCAGGCGGTCCACCGGCCCTGGAGCGACGACCGCACGCCACGGGCCCCGTCGCCGGAGCTCAGACGGCAGGTGTGGGTGCGCGACGGCGGGAAGTGCCGCCACTGCGGCTCGACCGACGACCTGGAGTTCGACCACATCATCCCGTACTCCAAGGGCGGCGCCACCACCCTGGACAACCTCCAGCTCCTGTGCCTGCCCTGCAACCGGAGGAAGGGGGCGCGGATCTGAGGCCCCGGTGCCCTGGCGTGGTCGGGGGCGGTGGACCGGTCGGTTGACCGGTCCACCGCCTCGTCATTCGGTTACCCTAAGCGACGGGCGTCGCCCCTCACGGGAGCGTCATGATGCCCGCCTGGTTCTTCGGGAGCACCCGGAAGATGCCCCACAGACCGGCGGCCACGAACGGCTGCCGGCTGTCCCGGTAGGCGTAGTCGCCCGTGAAGGCGTTCGGCCCACCGGCCCCACCGACCAGCCAGACGTCCAAGCCCTGGCCGGCGGTGATGGTGCGGGACGCCACCAGCTGCGAGCCCGCCATGTCCGGTTCGAGCGGGAACACGTGACCGGACACGATGAACGAGTGCAGCTGGTCGGAGGCGCCGACCCCGACCCGGAACACCACCTTGTCGCCCGCGTGCGCACGGAAGACCGGTGTGGACGGGTCACCGTGGATCACGGAGCTCATGGCGGAGTGGAACGGGTGGGCGACCACGAATCCGGGGTCGAACCAACCCGGGTCCTCGACCCCGTCGCCGTCGAGGTCGACGTGGCCGGGCGCCGCCGTCAGACCGATCCGCGCCGTCAGCGGCTCGGAGTGGTAGTTGACGTGCGTGAAGCCCTTGTCGAAGGACCCGTTGTTGTCCGTGGTGCCCGGCGGGGCGCCGGCGATCGGGGCGGGCCGCAGCGTGACCTGCCCACCACCGGCGTCGCGGACCGGGTTGATGCCGCTACCGGCCACCACGTCCATGTACGGCACGATGCTGCGCGAGTACTGCTGGTCCGTGGTACCGATGGCGAGCGCGAACTCCCGGAACGCCGCACCGTTCGGCGGCACGATGACCGCCTGGGTGGACGTGTGCAGCGGGCCCAGCGGCAGACCGGTGACGCTGTCGAACCACGCAGAGCCGGCCGGTTCGACGATCATCATTCCGTAGGCGCCGTGGCGCAGGGACGCCGGGCTGCCCAGGTTCTGGAACATGACCGTCCCGACTTCCTCGTCGGCGTAGAACCGGTAGATGCCGACGCCACCGCGCGGCACGGTGCTGTCCGGGTTGAGGCCGATGGCCGCACCGCCGTACAGCTGCCGGTTGGTGGTCAGCATCCCGAGGTCGAAGCCCACCCGGGTGCCGCCGTACAGCGAGCTCGCACTGATCGCGTTGGTGAGGATGATGGTGACGCAGTCACCCTTGTTGGCCCGCAGGACCAGCGGCTCCGCCTTCTTCAGGCCCAGACTGATCAACAGGTAGTCGGTCGTCAGGGCGTACATGATGCCTTCGGTGTCCGCGAACGGCTCCGTCGGCAACGTGTGGCTGAAGGCGGTCACCGCGTACGTGCGCGGGGTCGAGCCGCTCGGGCAGGGCTCGAGCGGACCGCGGACGTTGAACAGTGTCGCCGCCGGCGGGTTCGGGCCCGGGTTCGCCTGCGGGTTCGCCGCGGTATGCGGCGACAGGACCGGGAAGCCGCCGGGGCCGGACGGCGGGATGTTGTCCGGCAGCGGCTTCAGGTCCGACCGCAGGCGGTCGTGGACCCGGAAGATGCCCCAGGCTCCGCTCTCGAGAGCGAAGGTCCTGGTGCTGTGGTACAGGTAGTCACCCGGAATCTTCCGGGGACCACCGGCGCCGCCGTCGAGGATGTAGTCGAACCGTTCGGAGATACCCGTGACGGCGGTCTCCAACAGCTGGGCATCCTCGTTGAACCGCTCCATGCGGAACCGGTGACCCTGGATGCGCAGCGCCTCACCACGCTCGCCCAGGCCCAGCGTACGGATCACGACGTCGTCACCGGCGTACGCCCGCAGCAGCGGCGTCCGCGGGTCACCGTACTTCACCGAGGAGAACACGTACGGGTCCACGGTGGTGACGGTGGCCGCCACGGTGCCCTGGTCGGTCCGCGACGGCGTGCTGCGGTCGAACGCGTTACGGCAGGAGTTGACGGTGTCGAACCCGTTGAACTGGAACCGTTGCATGGTGGTGCTGGGCACGGTGTCCAGCGGTTCACCGTCGGGCGCGGTCACCAGGCTCCCCGGCGGGGTCCGCTCACCGAGCGGTTCGGCCCGCAGGTTGATCGAGCCTTCCTCACACTCCTGACCGAGCAGGAAGTTGGTGGCGGCCCGGGCGCCCGGCCGACCGTTGTGGAGGAAGATCATGAACTCGCGGAACGAGCCGGACTGACCCACACCCACCGACGCGTTGGCCGGCGCGTGGATGTCCACGATCGTGCCGGAGCGCACCTCCGCGCCCGTCACCGGGTCGTGGTAGGTGGAGCCTGGCGGCTCGATGATGTGGGCGGCGAACAGGCCGGACGCCCACGAGACTATGCCGTCCACGTGGTCGTGCCAGAACACGGTGCCGGAGTCCACGTCGGAGAACCAGCGGTGCCTGGTGAATTCGACGGTGACCCACTCACCCGGGTCGTGGCTGTTGTCCAGCGGCCGGTCGAAGGTCAGCTGGTTGCCGTTGATCGCGGCGATCGTGCGGATCTCGATGTTCGGGGTCCCCAGACCGACCGCGATCGCGATGCCCGGCCGCAGGTCGTTCACGTGGTTGACGGTGACCGTGGTGGCCGAGTCCTGGCTCACGAGCGTGCGGCCCTCCCGCTGAGCCGGGAAGATCGACTGCTCCCAGGAGAACCCGGTGATGACGCCGTCGGAGGCCTGCGGGTCGAACTGCACGAAGTGGGTGTGCATGTTGACCTTGGTGAGCTCCTTCTGGCCGGCGGCCAGCCGGGCCGTGTTGTCGATCTCGTTGCCGAACGTGATCGCCACGCAGTCACCGACGTTGGAGCGGATCACCAGCGGCTCGGTCGGCTTGGTCCCGTTGAGCAGGGCCTCCTTGTCCTCGTTGAGGACGTAGAGCATGCCGCCCGGGTCGACCTCACGCGCGGTCATCTGGATGGGCACGCTGACCGCGGTGATGTCGAAGGTACGCACCGGCGCGGTGTCCGGACACAGGCCGTCAGGACGCTGCGCGTTGCCCGTCTCACCCAACCACGGCGCACCGGAGTGCTCGTTCGGGGCGAACGGCGGACGTTGCCCGAGGTGCGGACGCAGCATCGGGAACGCCGGCCGACCGTTGGTCGGGTTGAACAGGATGGGCAACCGCTGTCCCGGCGCCTCGGAGCGGTAGTTCTCCCAGACGTCGGTCGTCTCCGGCTCGCCGAGGTAGACCGGGGCGTTGGGCGTACCGCCCTTGACCCAGTCCCACACGGTCGCGTCGTGCTTGTGGAACCGCTGACCCTGCGGCGGCAGCTGGCTCTCGATCAGCGTCTCCAGGCCCACCTCCGTGCTCGGGTCGGTGACCTGGGAGTCGAGCACGACCGTCCGACCGTCCTGCAGGGTCTTGCCCAGCAGCTGGTCGGAGGTCACCGCCTGCGGCAGCGGTGCCCGGCCGGGCAGCTCCGCCAGGCCCTCCTGCTTGGTGTCGAAGACACGCCAGATGCTCCACATGCCCGCGATGTAGTGGTGGGCGATGTGGCAGTGGTACAGGAAGTCACCGGCGGCCTGCTGGCAGCCACCCGCACCACACTCGTGCTCCAGGTTGAACGACTCCTCCGGGCTGATGGTCTGCGAGTCCAGCCGGATCGACTTGGCGTTCTGGATCGGCACCTTGCGCAGACCACCGGCCATGTCGGTGTCGTCGGCGTCCGGGTTCTGCCGCCACCGCGTGGCGCCACCGTGCAGGTGGTGCACGTGCAGCTGTTCCCACCCGACGTGCGCCAGGCGGGTCTTGGTCGGCTCACCCAGGTACGAGAACGGCATCGGGGTGGCCGGGTCTCCGTACACATAGGAGCTGTAGCCCAGCGACTTGTTGGCGTTCTGCTCCGCCCGGGTGTCGTTCGGCGTACCACCGTCCCGCTCCACCAGAAGGCCCTCGTGCTGCATCCGGCGGAAGAACGACTCCGACCGGTAGTTGAGGGCCCGCGTACCCGGCCGGTAGGAGAACGTGCCACCGCCACGGAAGAACGGACGACCCGCGTCCGGCGCCCGCCGGTCGATCATCGGCAGACTGCCGCCGATGAGCCGCGGGGTGGGGCTGGTGTCGAACGGATCCACCTGCGGCGACCCTTGCCCGCCGAAGTCCTCCCGGAGCGGCCGGCGCAGCACGAAGCTCTCATCCCCGATCTCGTGGTACAGGATGGTGAACTCGCGGAACGACGGCTCGCCCGGAACCTGGATCATCGCCTCCCAGTTCGACCAGTTCGGGTCGTCGGTCCGGTCGATCCCCTCGTACGGGTCGAACCACCGGGCGCCGGGCGGCTCGGCGATCAGGGCACCGAACAGGCCGTGCGCGGTGAGCTGGGTGCTCTCGCCACCGCTGCGGAAGACCTTGGCCCCCTCGCCCATCGCCGGGTCGAGGTAGAACCGGTACTCCACGGTCTGGCCCGGCGCGGCCATCGCCGAGGCACCGGAGAAGCCGACCTGCTGGCCACCGTCGCCACCGGCGGCGTCGTACGACACGCCCTGCATGTCGATGGACACCGACGGCACACCACCGGGGTACTGGAACAGCCGGCCCGACGGACCCGACACCGGCGCGCGGGTGATGTCGTTGCGCAGCTTGATCACCACGCACTCACCGAGACGACCCCGGATCACCAGCGGCTGGATCAGGTCGTTACGCAGACCGTGCGAGACCAGTCGGGCCTGCGGGTCCGTGGCGACCTTGTCCGCCCACGAGCGGGTGATCTGGCCGGTGTTCGGGTCGACGTCGTCGGTGGTCTCCGACGCCTTGCGCAGCGCCGCCTCCTCCGCCCGGACGCCGGCGAGGTTGCCCTCCAGGACGTACATGTAACCCCACGGGTCGTAGTCCCCGTGGCGGTTGACCGTGATCTCGACGTCGATCGCGACGACGCTGTAGTGCCGCTTCGGGGCCGTGGCGCAGGACCCGGCCTGGGCCTGCGCCGGAGCGGCCGACACCAGCACCGTCAGCCCGGAGGCCACCAGCGCCGCCATCGAGCCGACGGCGGTCAGCGGACGACGCGAGCCGCGGATCCGGCGCCACAACGCGCGCCGGGCCGCCCGGTCGACCCACAACCGCTCCAACAGGACCACCCCGAGCGACCCGGCCAGCACCGCCGGCCACGCCGCCAGCGCGATCTCGACGCCGCCGGTCACCACCTGGCGGGCGTCGACCACTGTGTAACCGGCCGGACCCAGCATCGAGTGCCCGAGCCCCACCACCATGCCGAGCGGGACCAGCAGCACACCGAACACCGAGCCCAGCACCGCGACCCGGCCGAGTAGGCCCAGGTCGAGTCGGCGGACCGCCGCACCCGCGACGAGCAGCGCCACCCCGGCGACCGGGACGGTCAGCAGCACATCGAAGGCGAAGAACGGCACGCCGCCGACCACCGATCCGGCACTTTGGAACACGGTGGCGGACAACCAGGCCATCACGCCGGTCGCCAGTAGCACTGACGACGCGACGTGGCGCCACACGCCACCGGTGCCGGCGGTGGCATCGGGTGACGGGTCACCCGATGATCGCCACAACGCACCTTGCATTACAATTCATCCCTTCACACACGGTCTGTAGGACCGACGAGGGGCCGCCCGCCGACCTGCCACGTCCCGGGCGGTCCTTCGCCTTTCGCGGGTCACCTGGGGGACCGGCCCGGGTTCTTTGACACCCGCGACCAGCAGATGGTCGGCACCTCCCTTCCGCGCACGGCCCCGGCCGGAACGGCCACGCCGCCACCACCGGGCGCCGCCAGGGATGCATCGAAGAAGATCGGCACCGACGGGAGGGCGCACGGGGCGGTGGCGACCACCCCGGTCCGTCCGAACACCACGACAGCGGACGCGGCGCCCTCTGCCCGCCAGAACATCTGGCCCTCCCACCGGTTCAGCGGTTCGCTTGAGCCGCGCTGCGGGCAGTTTAGGGTGACTTAACGAAGCCGGGGTATGGCGAACTTCCCCTAAGTATCGGGATACGTCGACGTCTTCCGGCGCGGGCCGGTCCCGCTTCGGTGCACGTCGCGGCGGGGAAGCCGGACGTCGTCAAGGGAACAAGGGATCGTGGTGGACGGTCCGGAACCGGTCACCTGGGGGCGCGGATCCGCTGTTCGACGGCGGCGAGCGCGATGTCGGTGCGGTGGTGCGCGCCGGCCAGCCGGACGCCGTCCACCAGCCGGTACGCGGCCTCGCGGGCGGCGGCCAGGTCCGGACCGGTCGCGGTGCAGGCCAGCACCCGGCCGCCGGCGGACACCAGGGCGCCGTCGTCGCGGCGTGCGGTGCCGGCGTGGAGGATCCCGGGCCGGTCCGCGCCCTCGATCACGTCACCGGTGCGGGGCGTGCCGGGGTAGCCCTCGGCGGCGACCACCACGGTCACCGCGGCGCCCGGGCGCCACCGCAGCGGCGGGTGGTCGCCCAGCGTGCCGGTGGCGGCCGCGTACAGCAGGCCGCCCAGCGGCGTCTCCAGCAGCGCGAGCACGACCTGAGCCTCCGGATCGCCGAACCGGCAGTTGAACTCGACGACCTTCGGCCCGTCGGCGGTGAGGGCGAGTCCCGCGTACAGCAGGCCGGTGTAGGGGGTGCCGCGCCGCGCCATCTCGGCGACGGTGGGTCGCACGATCTCCGCCATCACCCGGTCGACGAGGTCGGCCGGCGCCCACGGCAACGGCGCGTACGCGCCCATGCCGCCGGGGTTGGGGCCGGTGTCGCCGTCACCGACCCGCTTGAAGTCCTGCGCGGGCAGCAGTGGTATCGCGTCCCGGCCGTCGCAGACCACGAACAGCGACACCTCCGGGCCGGCGAGGTACTCCTCGACGACCACGGCCTGGCAGCGGGCGGCGTGGGCGAGCGCGGCCTGGCGGTCGTCGGTCACCACCACGCCCTTGCCGGCGGCCAGGCCGTCGTCCTTGACCACGTACGGCGGGCCGAACCGGTCCAGGGCGGCGGCCACCTCGTCCGGGGTCGTGCAGGTGACCGACCGGGCGGTCGGCATTCCGGCGGCGGCCATGACCTCCTTGGCGAAGCTCTTGGAGCCCTCGATCCGGGCCGCCGCCGCGCTCGGGCCGAAGCAGGCGATCCCCTTGCCGCGGACCGCGTCGGCCACCCCGGCGACCAGCGGCGCCTCCGGCCCGACCACCACCAGGTCGGCCCCGACGTCAGCCGCCAGCGCCGCCACCGCGGCCGGATCGGTGACGTCCACTCCCGGCCGCAACTCGGCGACCTGCCCGATGCCGGGATTGCCGGGGGCGGCCACCAGGTGACTGACCGCCGGGTCGGCGGCCAGCCCCAGCGCCAGCGCGTGCTCCCGGCCGCCACCACCGATGAGCAGGGTCCGCACCGGCTGATCGTATCCGGCCGCGGCACGCGCCCTCGGGCCGCCGGGCGGCGGGTCGCGCGGCGGTGGGGGACGCCGCCAGCGCGACCCGCTGCCGCGGCAGGGCCGCCCGCGTCGCCGTCCGACCGGCCGGCGCGGGCGCCTCGGTCGCCGGCTGCCGGACCGCCTCCGCGCGGTCCTCGCGGCGACGCCGCAGCCTGGCGTACAGGAGGCCGACCACCACGCTGCCGACCACCGCGAGCACGCCGGCCAGGATCAGTGCGCCGCGCGGGCCCACCACGTCGCTCAGCCAGCCCAGCACCGAGGAGCCGGTGGCGCCGGAGATCGCGCCGGTGACGGCCACCGCGGCCAGCACCCGACCCCGCAGCGACAGCGGCTTGCTCAACTGCAGGCGGGTGGCGACGACCGTGTCGACCAGCACCGCGGCCGCGGCCATCGGCAGCAGCACCGCCGCGAACCACCACAGCCCGGGCGAGGCGCCGGAGGCGGCCTGCAGGACGCTCATCACCACGCCGACCAGCACCAGGTGCTGGGGGCGGAACCGGCCGGCACGGCCGGCGAGCAGCCCGCCGATGATGGTGCCGATCGCGAAGACGGTCGACAGCTGGCCGTAGCCCTCGGCACCGGCGTGCAGCGGACCCTCGCTCATCGCCGCCATGGTCACCTGGACGCTCCGGCCGAGGTTGCCCAGCAGGAACGCCAGACCCAGGGTGGTCAGCACCATCGGGTCGCGCAGCACGAAGAACAGGCCGGCCCAGGCCGAACGCGGCGCCTTGGGGGCGTCGGCGGCCTCACCGGTACGCGCGTCCGGCCGGGCGGTGTCGCGCCCACGCGCGCCGTCGGCGGCCGGGTCGACCGCCTCGGCGGGCAGCGGCCGCAGCGGCAGCAGCGCGGCCACCACGACGAGGAACGTCACCGCGTTCAGCAGGAACAGCGGTGCGGGCCCCACCGTGGCCACCACGGCGCCGCCGGCGCCCATACCGATGACCCGACCCACGGCGTTGGAGAGGGAGTTGGCGGCCAGGGACGGCCCCAGGTGCGCGCGGTCGACCATCTGGGAGCTGAACCGGCCCATGACCGGGTTCTCGAAGGCAGCCACCACCCCGGACAGCAGCAGGGCCGCGAACAGCAGGGCGACGACCTGACCGCCGGACATGAGGAAGAAGCCCAGGGCGGCCCAGATCGCACCCTGCGCGAGCTGGGAGACGGTGAGCACCGGCTTGGGCGGCAGCCGGTCGGCCAGGATGCCGGCCCACGGGCCGAACACCACGGTGGGCAGCGCCTGCGCCAGCATGCCCAGGCCCACCTTGGCCGCGGAGCCGGTGGCGCTCAGCAGCAGCCAGTTCGCGGCCAGCACCTGCATCCAGGTTCCGATGACCGAGATGCTCGTCGCGCCGATCCAGACTCGGAACTGCGGAAACCGGAAGGGGGTGAATACCAGGGGCATGACTTCGGGGAACTCGCCTCGCTTTCTTCGTGACCGGGGACCCCCGCCGCCCCGAACGGCGGGCGAACGGCATCCAACGGTGCACGAAGTGCCCCCATTGCGGCAAGCGGATCGCTACCGCTCGTGACCGCCCTCACGCACACATTTACGGACAGTCTTCACCTAACTACACCGTGTAGTTGGCGATGTTCTTGCTCAACTACGTCGTGTAATCGGATCCCCGGATCCGGCGAGTCACCCGGCGAGCAGATCTCCGCGTACCACGTTCTCGTCGCGACCGGCGCCCACCCCGACCAGCCGCACCGGCGCGCCGCACAGCTCCTCCACCCGCTCCACGTACGCGCGGGCGTTGGCCGGCAGCTCGGCCCAGGACCGGGCCTTGGTGACGTCCTCCCACCAACCGGGCAGCTCCTCGTAGACCGGTCGGGCGTGGTGGAAGCCGGTCTGAGTGGTCGGCATGGTGTCGACCCGTACGCCGTCCACCTCGTAGCCCACGCAGATGCGTACCCGCTCCAGGCCGGACAGGACGTCCAGCTTGGTGAGCACCAGGTCGGTGATGCCGTTGAGGCGCACCGCGTACCGGACCACCACCGCGTCGAACCAGCCGCACCGCCGCGGCCGCCCGGTGGTGGTGCCGTACTCGTCACCGACCTTGCGCAGGTGCTCGCCGACGTCGTCGGACAGCTCGGTGGGCAGCGGGCCGGACCCCACCCGCGTGGCGTACGCCTTGGCGACCCCGATCACCCGGCTGATCCGCGACGGCGGGATGCCGGTGCCCACGCACGCCCCGCCGGCGGTCGGGTTGGAGGAGGTGACGAACGGATAGGTGCCGTGGTCGAG
>CAZSNW010000058.1:0-13761 GCA_964608245.1 uncultured Micromonosporaceae bacterium | reverse complement strand
GCGTTCGCGGTGGTGGGGCTGCTGGAGCGGCACTACCCGCGGCTGGTCGACTACGACTTCACCGCGGCCATGGAGAACGAGCTGGACGAGATCGCCCTGGGCAACACCGCCCGGGTCGACTTCCTCCGCGCGTTCTACTTCGGCGGCGAGCAGGGCGGCGAGGGCTCGGTGGCCCGCTCCGGCGGCCTGAAGAAGATGGTGACCGAGAAGCTCGCCGAGATCGACGCCCGCGAGGTCAACTCGATCCCGCTGTTCGTCGACGACCAGGGCCGGCAGGTGGTGGTCCGGGTCGGCCGCTACGGGCCCTACCTGCAGCGCACCCCCGCCGGGGACGACGGTGATGGCGAGGCCGAGCGGGTGCCGGTGCCCGAGGGGACCGCCCCGGACGAGCTGACCCCGGAGAAGGTGGCCGAGCTGTTCGCCGCCGGCAGCGGGGAGCGCAAGCTCGGCGAGCATCCGGAGACCGGCGAGCCGGTGCTGCTCAAGACCGGCCGCTACGGCCCGTACGTCTCCCACGGCGACCGCAACGCCTCCCTGCTGCGCTCCCAGTCGCCGGAGACGCTGACCCGGGAGGACGCGCTCAAGCTGCTGTCGCTGCCGCGGGTGGTCGGCACCGACCCGGACGGGGTGGAGATCGTCGCCGCCACCGGCCGGTACGGCCCCTACCTCAAGCGGGGTGACGACACCCGGTCGCTGGAGAGCGAGGAGCAGCTGTTCACCGTCACCGTGGAGGAGGCGCTGGCGCTGTTCGCCGCGCCGAAGACCCGCACCCGGCGGGCGCCCGCGCCGCCGTTGAAGGAGCTGGGCACCGACCCGCTCACCGGCAAGCAGGTGGTGGTCAAGGACGGCCGGTTCGGCCCGTACGTCACCGACGGGGAGACCAACGCGTCGCTGCGCCGCGGCATGACCGTGGAGGAGATGACGCTGGAGCTCGCCTCGCAGATGCTCATGGAGAAGCGGGCGGCCGGCGGCACGTCGAGGGCGAAGAAGGCCCCGGCGAAGAAGGCGACCAAGGCCAGCAAGGCGCCGGCGAAGAAGGCGGCGGCCAAGAAGGCCACCCCGGCCAAGAAGACCACGGCGAAGAAGGCGTCGCCGTCGCCGGCGGAGGAGGCGGCCGCCGACCGCAACCGGTGAGGCGGTTGCACACCTGTGAGGCGGGGATGCACGGAAGCGGCGAACCGTGGCCGCAGCTCGGTCGTTGTTTCCAGTGAGGTTCCTCGAGCCGGGTGAGGTTCCTCCCGGTCCGAGGGGCGGATCGGAAACACGTCTGGGAGGTCGTGTCGTGACCGCCACCGTGCGAACCCCGCGTACCACCCGCCGGATCGCGCCGCTGCGCCGGGTGCCGGTGCAGGGGCGCAGCGTCGCCCGCGTGCAGCGGATGCTGGACGCCTGCGCGGCGCTGATGGACGAGACCGGGTACGAGGGCCTGACCACCACCCTCATCGCCGAGCGCGCCAACGTCGCCATCGGCTCGGTGTACCAGTTCTTCCCGGACAAGCGGGCGGTGGTGCAGGCGCTGGCGCAGCGCCACCTGGAGACCTACCTGCGCCGGCTGGACGAACGCCTGCCCGGGGTACGCCCGGGCGACTGGTGGCGGATCGTGGACACCGCGGTGGCCGAGTACGTCCGCCTGCACCGGCGCCTGCCCGGGTTCCGCACCGTGCACCTGGGCGACGTGGTCGGCACCCACCTGCTGGACGGGGAGCGGGAGGACCACGAGGTGATCGCCGGCCGGCTGGCCGAGGTGCTCGCCGCCCGCGCCGGGGTGCCGGACGGCGAGCGTACGCGGTTCGCGCTCACCATCGCGGTGGAGACCATCGACACCCTGGTGGCGCTCGCGTTCCGGCGCGACCCGACCGGTGACGCGGTCCTGCTCGCGGAGGCCCGCACGCTCATCCACGACTACCTGCGGCACCGGCTGCCGGTCTCCGACGAGGCGGCCCCGAACGGGATGGGCCGCGAGCCGGTCCCCAACGGGGTGAGCCGCGCCGCGGCGTGACCGCAGCCTGCGTGGTCCTCGCGCCGGTCGCCTGAGGCGACCGGCGCCTCGCCGCGTACGCCTCCGCCGGGTGCGCCTCCGGCGGGTCTGCCGCCACCGTCCGGTGGAGCGTCGGTTCCGTCGGCTTGCCGACGTGGCGGAGCCCTCTGCCCCGCCGTGGTCACCGGTACCGTGGAACCGGTGGCCGACGTCGCCGCGGGATGACGCTTGGTGCCGCGACGGCAACGCGGCGGCGTCAGGGTTTCCCTGAGGTCGGATCGAGGGGAAACTCAGGGTCCCCGGCCGTCGACCGCCTACTACAGTGTGGCGCAGGCGCGCCCAGCCAGGGCGACACGGCGGAGGAACACCAGCAGATGAGTGCCAGCGTCGCGGGGACGGGCGCACCGTCACCCGAGGGTGGGGCCCCGGTTGACCTGTCCGGCGTCAACGCAGCCCGGGCCGTCCTGCGGATCCGCCCGTTCAGGCGCCTGTGGCTGGTGCTGTCGCTGGCGGCCCTGGCCGACTGGGTCGGCATCCTCGCCACCGCGATCTTCGCCACCCTGCTGGTGGAGGGGCCGCTGGCCAAGGGTGCGGCGTTCGGCGGCGCTATCGGCATCCGGCTGCTGCCCGCGCTGCTGCTGGGCACGGTCGCCGGTGTGATCGCCGACCGGTTCGACCGGCGGTGGACGCTGCTGGTCTGCGACCTGCTGCGGTTCGGGCTGTTCGCCTCCATCCCGCTGGCCCTGGTGGTCGGGATCCCGCAGCTGGTGGTGCTCGCCTGGATGGGGATCGCGATCTTCGCGATCGAGGCGATCACCCTGGTGTGGAACCCGGTCAAGGACGCCGCCATGCCCAACCTGGTGCCGCGGGTGAAGCTGGAGGTGGCCAACCAGCTCGGGCTGATCATGACCTACGGGGTGGCGCCGGTGCTGGCGGCGCTCCTGCTGGCCGCGCTGGACGCCGCGGTGGGGGGCCTGGGTAGCCTGCCGGAGTGGGCGCAGCGGCTGGCCGGCGGCACGGGCAGCGAACCGGCACCGCAGCTCGCCGCCCAGCTGACCGTGGTGCTCGCCCTGCTGCTCAACGCGGTCAGCCGCCTGGTCACCGGGCTGGTGGTGTTCCTGGGCATCCGGGAGATCAGCGGCCGCGACGGCGTGGGGCACCACGAGCCGGTGGCGATGTACCGCCAGTTCATCGAGGGCTGGAGGTACATCGGCACCACCCCGCTGGTCCGCGGGCTGGTGCTCGGCATCTTCGGGGCGTTCACCGCCGGCGGGATCGTCGTCGGTACCGCCCAGTTCTACGCGCAGTCGCTCGGCGGCGGCAACGCCACCTTCTACCTGCTGTTCGGGGTCATCTTCATCGGCCTGGGCGCGGGGGTGGCGCTCGGCCCGTGGGCGATCGGTGAGCTGTCCCGGCGCCGCTGGTTCGGCATGAGCATCGTGCTGGCGGCGATCGGCGTGATCGTGCTCGCGCTCGCCCCGCACCTGTCGATCGCCGTGCTGGGCGCGCTGCTGGTGGGCGCCGGCGCCGGCATGGCGTTCCTGTCCGGCATCACCCTGCTCGGCGGCGAGGTCAGCGACGAGGTCCGCGGACGGGTCTTCGCGTTCGTGCACACCGGGGTACGCGCGGTGCTGATGCTGGCGATCGCGCTGACCGGTGTGCTGGTCGGCGCCGGCGGGTCGCGGGTGGTCAACCTCGGCTCGATCGAGTTCTCCGTCTCCTACACCCGGGTGCTGCTGCTGGTCGCCGGGATCGGTGGCATTCTCGCCGGGCGTACCGCGTTCCGGCAGATGGACGACAAGCCCGGCGTGCCGGTGCTGGCGGACCTGTGGGGGTCGATCCGCGGCCGGCCGCTGTCGGTGCCCGAGCCGGTGTCCTGGCCGGGGCTGTTCGTGGTCTTCGAGGGCGGCGAGGGCGCCGGCAAGTCGACCCAGGTGCAGAGGCTGGCCGACGCGCTGCGGCAGCGGCGCCACCAGGTGGTGGTCACCCGGGAGCCGGGCGCGACCGAGTTCGGCGCGCGCATCCGCGGCATGCTGCTCGGCAGCGACGGCGGCCCGGGCGCGCCCAGCCCGCGGGCGGAGGCCCTGCTGTACGCGGCGGACCGGGCGCACCACGTGGCGACCGTGGTCCGGCCGGCACTCAGCCAGGGCGCGGTCGTGATCAGCGACCGGTACGTCGACTCCTCGCTGGCGTACCAGGGCGGTGGGCGCCGGTTGCCGATGGACGAGCTGATGTGGCTGTCGTCGTGGGCGACCCGCCAGCTCAAACCCGACCTGGTGGTCCTGCTGGACGTGCCGCCGGCGGTCGGCCTGGCACGGGTGAGCCGGCGCAAGGGCGCCGCCGACCGGTTCGAGTGCGAGTCGTTGGAGTTCCACGAGCGGGTACGCCACACCTTCCTGGATCTGGCGCAGGAGGACCCGAACCGCTACCTGGTGCTGGATGCCACCCTGCCGCCGGACGTGATCGCCGCCGCGGTGCTGGAGCGGGTGACTCCGCTGCTGCCGCCGGTCCGGGACCCGGCCGCTGACCGGCAGGCGGCCGACGCGGGCGCCGGGTCGGCCGGTGCGGCCGGTGAGACCGCGGCGGGCGTGGCGGCCAACGGGTCGGGTCCGGTCGGGCAGGCCGACGAGGTGTCCGCGGCGACCAGCGACTCCTCGATGGAGCGGCGGTGAGCGTCTTCGACCAGCTGGTCGGGCAGGACGAGGTGGTCGCGGTCCTGCGGGCCGCGGCGGCCGCGGCCGACGCGCTGGTCCGGGCCTCCACCTCGGGCGAGGCCACCGGTGAGCCGCCGGACGGCGCGTCAGCCGACGGTTCGCGGCCGGACGGTGCGCGTACCGGGGCGGAGATGACCCACGCCTGGCTGTTCACCGGCCCGCCGGGCTCCGGCCGGTCGGTGGCGGCCCGGGCGTTCGCCGCGGCCCTGCAGTGCCACGAGGGGACCGGTTGCGGGGTGTGCGCCGGCTGCCACACCACCCTGGCCGGCACCCACGCCGACGTCCGCCAGCTGGTGCCCGACGGGCTGTCCATCCCGGTCGGACAGGTGCGGGAGCTGGTGCTGCGGGCGGCGACCGCGCCGGTCGGCGGCCGGTGGCAGGTGGTGCTCATCGAGGACGCCGACCGGCTCACCGAGGCGGCGGCCAACGCCCTGCTCAAGGCGGTGGAGGAGCCGCCGGCCCGCACGGTGTTCCTGCTGTGCACGCCGTCGCTGCACCACGACGACATCCCGGTGACCATCCGCTCCCGCTGCCGGGTGGTGGCGCTGCGCCAGCCGTCCACCGAGGCGGTCGCCGCGCTGCTGCGGCAACGGGACGGGGTGGACGAGGCGACCGCGGCGTGGGCGGCGGCCGCCTCCTTCGGGCACGTGGGCCGGGCGCGGCGGCTGGCCGCCGACTCGGAGGCGCGGGCCCGGCGGGAGGCGGTGCTGGGCGTCCCGCGGCGGCTCACCGGCATCGGTGCCTGCTTCGACGCGGCGGCCGCGCTCATCAAGGCGGCCGAGGAGGAGGCGGCGGCCACGGTGGGCGCCCTGGACGCGGCCGAACGGCAGGCGCTGGAGACCGCGCTCGGCGCCGGCGCGACCGGTCGGGGCACCGCGAGCGCCATCCGGGGTGCGGCCGGGCAGATCAAGGAACTGGAGCGGCGTCAGAAGTCCCGCGCCACGCGTACCCAGCGGGACGCGCTCGACCGCGCCCTGGTGGACCTGGTCGGCTTCTACCGGGACGTGCTGGTCACCCGGCTGGGTGCCCCGGTGCCGCCGGTCCACTCCGACTGCGCCGACACCGTGGCCCGCGCGGCGGCGAAGTGGACACCGGAGAGCATCCTGCGCCGGATCGAGGCGGTGCTGGCCTGCCGGCAGGCGATCGAGGCCAACGTCAAGCCGCAGATCGCCGTGGAGGCGATGATGCTCGCCCTCTGGCGCGGCTGACACGCCCGGTCTTCTGGCGCAGCTGACCCCGGTCAGCCGTCGTCCACAGGCCTGGCGTGACGCACGGTGACCCGGTACTGTGCGCCGGGTAGGCGGACCGGTACGGTGAGGCGACGATGACGCGCGAGATCGATGAAGCCTGGGTCGAGGAGGCGATCACGCGCTACCGCCGAATCGACCAGCTGCGTGAACAGTTCAGGGAACTCGTCTCCCGCACCGAGGTCACCGTCCACTCGCCGGACAAGCTGGTGGAGGTCGTGGTGTGCGCGGACGGCACGATCCGACGGGTCACCGTGGTCGGTGACCTGCACGGCCGCACCAACGACGAGGTGTCCCGCGCGGTCGAGGCCGCGGTGACGTCCGCGGCGGACGCCGCCCGCTGGGCGCGCCGCACGCTGTACGCGGAGACGTTCGCCGGCTACCCGTCGCTGGAGGAGCTGTGAGCGCGCCGCTGCACCGCCTCGCCGACCGGTGGGACGTGGTCGCCGACGTGCTGGTCGCCGCCGCCGTGCCGGTCGACCCGGGCGGCGCGGTGCTCGGCGTCGACGACGCACCCGGCGCGCCCGGCGAGGTGGCCGAGGTGCGCCGGCGCCAGATCCTCGACGCGCTGCACGCCCGGGCACGGGAGGCCGACCGGGCGGCGGCTGCCGTCGTCGACCTGGCCACGGCGGTCCGGTCCGCCGCCGCCCGGTACGCCGGGACCGACCGGACGGCCGCCGAGCGGGCCGTCACCGAGCCGGTGGCCGACGCGACCGGGTGGCGTCCGCGACTGTCCGACCTGGCCGGACCGGAGCTGCCATGACCGACGCGCTGTCCCACCTCGCCGCGGTCGCCGCACCGTTGCTGCACAGGGTGGACGCACTGCTCGTCCACGCCGGCGCGCCGGCCGACCATCCGGTGTGGTCACTGGTACGCCGGGTACGCGCCCTGCCGTCGGACGCGGTGGCCGCGGTCGCTGACTGGCGGTCGGCCGACCTGGTCGACGTGGCCGCGATGCTCCGCGCGTTCGCCGGCCGGTACGCCGACGCGCTGGCCGACGTACCGGCGACCCCGCCGTGGGAGGGCGCGGCCGCGCAGGCCTACCACCGGCGTGCGACCGTGCTGCGCTCCCACGTGGACGGACCGGGTGAGGACACGTTGGTGGGACGGCTGCGGGCCACCGCGGAGTACCTGGAGGAGGTCGACGTCTGGGTGGCGCGCTCCCGGGCCGGTGTCGCCCAGGCGGTGGCGGACGTGCTCGGCAGCGCCGAGGCGGTGGTGCTGGAGACCGGGGGCGGTGTGGACGCGGCCACCGGGTGGGCGGACCGGGCGATGGCCGACGCCGCGGTGGTGGTCGCGGTCCACGTGCTGACGCCGGTGGCGGCCGCCTGCGACGAGGGGCGGGCTCTGCACGACCGCTGGCGCGCCCGGCTGTCGGAGCTGCCGCTGCCCGTGCCTGCCGGGTCCGAGGGTCCGGTCGGCAGGGTACGCGTGGGCGACTGAGCCGCCGTGCGGCGCCGCCTGCTGTCGTCGTGCGGCGCTGCCTGCTGTCGTACGGCGCCGTCTGTTGCGGCGCGCCGTGGCGGTCGCCCCGGGGCGCCCGGTGGATCCGGCCGTAGACGCGTCGACGGCGCCGCGCTCAGCGCGTCATCGCGCGAGCGCCGGCGCCGCCGACTTCCTGCACCCCCCGCAGGCTTCGGAGTGCCCCCGCCACAGCGGGGACACCATTCTCAACGCGTAATGTGTCCGGAGGTGACCGCTTCCCACCGTTCTTCACCCGTTCGGGGGACACAGAACGTTAACACAGGGGCACTCTTAGTCAAGAGAGCAGGTCAGCATAGGCGACCCATCGACCGACATGTGAGGAATGCGGCCGGCCGAGGCGCTGCCGGATGGTGCGGTCGACGTGCTCCCGGACGCCCCGGCCGACGGTCACCGGATGACGATCGGCGGCTCGGCGAGCCGGTACCGCAGCTCGTCCGGGTCCCGCGGTGCGATGGCGGAGGCGTCCGGCCGCGTCGCCGTGGGCACGGCCCGCCAGCGGCGGCAGATGCGGTCCACCGCGACCGGGTAGATGGTGAGCGAGCCGTCGCGGCCGATCCGCATCCGCAGGAAGCTCTTGTAGTTCTCGATCCCCTGCGAGGCGAACAGCTCGTTGACGTTGATCCCGAACCGGGAGGCGACCAGCAGGTAGAGCGCGACCAGCTCACCGGCGACCAGGCCCGCCACCGGCGCGTACACCAGCAGGGCGATGAGCAGTCCCACCGGCGCCGGAAGCTCCGGCACCGGCGACTGCACCCACAGCCAGGCCCCGGCCACCCCGAGGCCGACGTGTGCGGCGCCGTGCAGCAGGCCGGCGGTCAGGCGGCGGGTGCGGCTCACCCATCCGCCGGAGACGGAGGCGAAACCGACCGTGCCGAGCCCGACGACGAGCAGCATCACCGTCAGCGGAATGGTGATGAGCCGCTCCTCGACGGTGGACAGGTTCTCGGCCGCGCCGGCGAGGGCGAGCATGAGCAGCGCGTGGATGACGCCGACCAGCCCTACGAACCCGGGGTTGCGCCACGGCAGCCGGAAGAACACGCCGCGGGCCAGCCGCCGGGAGGTCTTCTCGTCCGGGTAGGTGGCGGCCAGCCGGTAGTCGCGCGACGGGCTCGCGTGGCGTACCAGGGTGTGCTCGGCAGGCGCGGTGATCCGTCGCCGCAGCGTGTGGGTGGCCGCCAGGTACGCGCCGCCACCCCCGCAGGTGACGAGTTCCCGGTCGGCGCCGGTGTAGCGGTTGTAGTGGTGGAGGTCGCCGGAGACCATGACCGCCACCTCGGCCCCGGTGGGCTGGATGACCGTGCGGACGAAGTAGTCGAGGCTGTCGTAGGCGGACGGGTCGGGGTTGAGCCACGCCGGTTCGGCGGTCGCGAGGATCACCCGGTCGCCGGGGCGCAGCCGTTTGGCCGCCTGCGCGAAGTACACCAGCTGCGGGTCGTCCAAATAGGAGCCGAGCGAGCTGTCGACCGCGAACAGCCACCACCGTTGCGGCAGCTCGACGGCGAAGTACGACCGGGTCTGCTCCAACCGCCAGCCGCCGATCGTCTCCGAGCGCTGCCCGGCGAACATGCGCAGGAAGGCAGTCAGGCCGTCGTACCAGTCGTGGTTGCCCGGCAGCGCGTACAGCGTGGGGGCGGGCTGGTCGGCCGGGGGTTCGGGGAGGGCCGCCGTGTAGGGGCCCTTGGTGCGGTCCTCGTAGGCGCGCATGTCGGCGGCCGGGTAGACCAGGTCACCCCCCATGACCAGCACCTGCCCGCGCGGCAGCCGGTGCCCGTCGACGGTCAGCTCCGGCTGGGCGAGCAGGTAGGCCACCGAGTAGGTGGCGTCGAACCCGTCGCCCAGGTCGGCGACGTAGTCGAGCCACAGCTCGCCGTCCTCGCCCTGCTGGCGGTGCCAGCGCGCCGGCAGTGCGTTCTGCAGCTCCCGCTTGTCGAGGTACGCGCCGAAGGTCAACGCCAGGGCGGTGCGCACACCGGTGCGCAGCAGCAGCGAGGGGGACAGCCAGCGGACCTGCTCCCGCGGGGTGAACCCCAGCTGGAGGGGGTCGAGAGCCTCGGGCCGGGCCGGGGTGTGCGGCTCGTCGTCGGCTGCGGGCGAGTCGTTGAGGGGTTCCACGCCCGGCACGCTAGCCCCCCGGCGCCACCCGGGGCCCGGACCAGGGACCGGGGTGCGCGCGGGGTCGGTGGGCTCGCGTACACTGGTGGACGACCCGCCGCCTTAGCTCAGTCGGTAGAGCGGTGCTCTCGTAAAGCACAGGTCGTCGGTTCGAGTCCGACAGGCGGCTCCACGATCAGCGTTCCGACATCCAGGACCATCTCCACGCAGTTGCCGGCTTGTTGGTGTTGGTGCGCTCATTCCATCGTCGCCTCCTTATCGACTCGTGATCTTGTAAGTGCTTGCTTCGCCTAGCAAGATCAGCCATTATGTCAAGCTATGCTGTTATGTCCCGCTGTGCTAGTAGGTGCGCGAGCAGTATTCCACTGCTGATTTCTCGGTGAAGCCTCCTGGTGGAGTTGTCTCCTCAGACGATCATTCGGTCCTGTGCTCAAGACGCGCCATGAGTCCGCACCTTGCCGAACAAGGTGCAGCGTCGGTGGTCTGGGAATGATCTATTCGATATGATGAGTTTGACAGCTGCTGCCGCCTATTGCGATCATGTGGTCGGGGAACGTACTCATATCTCCTATATTATTAGCGGCATGAGGCGACTTAGTGGCGAAGGCAACGTCTTTCGGAACCTCAGGACTCTGGTTACCGAGTTGTCATTGGACTAGTCGAACGAACACTGAAGTAGCCAGGCGCTGAATTCCGGAGGTGCCGCCCCAACTTGGCGTAGTGGGGTGCGGCGAGCACCACCCTCATGCAAGGTTCCCCACCGGGTCGTCCCAGCTGTAGCGGAGCGTCCACAGGTGGCCCGGCATCACGTGGACGCACACCTCGACCGGCTCGCCGTCCGACGCGTACGCCACGTGGTGAATCTCGAAGACCGGCTGAGTGGGCTCCAAGTCGAGCGCCTTCTGCTCCGCTTCAGACGGCTGTCGGACATCGACCTCCTCGGTGAACCTGACCGGGCCGCGTCCGATCTCGGCCAGCCGGGCGTACGAGCCGCCGCGCCCGACGTCGGCCTCCAGCAGCGCCGGACACTTCGCGGCGAGTGACCAGGGGTAGTACGAGTCTGCGATCTGGGTGGGTTCATCGTCGGCGTACAGCACACGCCGTCGCACCAGGGCGTCGCCCTCGCCCAGACCGAGGAGCTCCGCCACCCGGGGCGGCGGGGTCGCCCTGCCGATCTCCCGGTACTCGGTCCGTGGCCGCAGGCTCAACCTCGTGATCTCGACCTCGCCGGCACCGGTGCCCTCGTTGCGCGCCGCGTACCGGCTCTGCGCGTCGCGGAGGATGCGCGGCAGCGCCCGCACGATGGTGCCCATGCCCCGGCGGACCTTCACCTCGCCGTTGGCGCGCAGCATCGTGAGGGCGCGGTTGACCGTTGGCCGGGACACGCCGAGTTCTGCCGCGAGCTTGTCCTCACTGGGCAGTGGCTTGCCGGGAGGGTACGTCCCGTTACGGATGCGGTCACGGATGATGTCCGCGATCTGCGCGTACTGCGACTTCGGCGGCTGCAACAGGGCCATGGCATGTTCCGTCCGACGTGCTACCCGCCCAGACTCTACGCTTCACCGTCGACCTACGTGGACGTACTACGTCTTGCGCCAACTCTGTCGATGTGGTAATCCTCGAAAAGACGTTCTACGTGTCCTGAGCGGGATGGGCTGCGGAACCTGCCTGGGCGAATGGCATCGGCGCTGCATCACGCCGCGACGCATGGCACGGGGCGTGGAGCGGCACACACGGGGGAGGAGTGCCGATGAGTGCGGTGTACGTCTCCAACCACGCGTCCCTCACGTTGGCGTGGGGCTTCACCGGAATGATGGAGCCGGCTCGGGGGACCGGGCACTACGCGCTGCGCTTGGCCCACGCGAACCTCTGGGTTGTGAGCTGGCTTCCGAAGCGGGTGCTCACCTTCGACAAGGCCAGTATCGCCATGGCGTTGGCCAGGATCGCAGCCGAGGAGAAGCCTCACCGCAAGCATCCGTTGTGGAGTCTGGTCAAGCGGTACGCCGCCGAACTGGGAATGGCGCCGGAGGAGGCACTGGCAAGGGCCGGTGAACCGATGGGACCTGTGCCCTGGTGGAGTCCCTGGTACCGCGAGTACGGGGGTTACCAGCGGTTGCCCCGGTGGCACGTAGGGCACGATCAGCGATCCCAGGAGCGCTGGTACCTGAGGGTATGGCGTCCACGAGAGCGGACGGGAAGAGCCGATTGGTCGCGGTGTGCGTAGGCTGCGGGTATGCCCGAGGGTCACACGATCCACCGCCTGGCGCTGCGGCACCGTGAGCTGTTCGCCGGCCGGCAGGTGACCGCGACCAGCCCGCAAGGGCGGTTCGCCGACGGGGCGGCCACACTGTCCGGGCGGACGCTGCGGGACACCGAGGCGTACGGCAAGCACCTGTTCCACCACTACGAGGGCGATCTCGCCCTGCACGTCCACCTCGGGCTCTACGGCAAGTTCCGCGACGGCGAGACCCCCGCGCCACCACCCGTCGGGCAGGTGCGACTGCGGCTCGCCACCGACACCCACTGGTTGGACCTTCGCGGACCCGCCGCCTGCGAACTGCTCGACCCGGCCCAGGTCGCGGCGCTACGCGAGCGGCTCGGCCCCGACCCGCTGCGCGACGACGCCGACCCGGCACGGGCGTACCGGCGCATCAGCCGCAGTTCCATGCCGCTCGGCGCGCTGCTGCTCGACCAGTCGGTGGTCGCCGGCGCCGGCCTCATCTACACGACCGAGGTGCTGTTCCGCGCCGGCATACCACCCACCCGCCCGGGCAACACCCTGACCGCCGCCGCGTGGGAGGAGATGTGGCTCGACCTGGTCAGCCTCATGAAGGACGGGCTGGCCACCGGGCGGATCGACACGGTACGCCCCGAGCACACCCCGGAGGCGATGGGCCGCCCGCCGCGGGTCGACGCCCACGGGGGCGAGGTCTACGTCTACCGCCGCACCGGCCAGCCGTGCCTGATCTGCGGCGCCACGGTGCGACGGGGCGCGCTCGCCGGACGCAACGCGTACTGGTGCCCCGACTGCCAGAAGGAGTGACGGGGCCGGCCGTCACTGGTAGGAGATGAACCGCGGCCTCGGGTCGATGCGGACGGTCTCGCCCGGGGTGAGCATCGGCTGGTCCTCGTCGTAGAAGTTCTTCCACCCCCACCACACGTCCGGGGCGGTGGCGCGCAGCGCGTGCCAGGTGTTGAACTTCGCCGACGGCGTGCCGAACCCGTCCGCGTGGATCAGGATCGCCAGCTCGTCGCGGGACAGGTCCAACGTCTCCCGGTTGGTGATCATCGACAGGGTGAACTGGTGGAGGATCAGCAGCTTCTGCGGCAGCAGATGCTCGGCGGTGAGGTCCGCCAGCCACTCGATCACCGCGTTGACCTCGGAGGCGTCGACCGAGCCGATCACCTCCATGTGCCGCTGCCCGGGCGCCAGCCGCCACTCCGGGTCCAGCGCCAGCCCCACGTGCGGCTCGCGCAGCAGCTCCTCGTACTCCTTCGCCTGGGTGAGGAAGTCGGTGTGGCCCGGCTGCAGGTCGAGCACCACGTAGATGCCGGCCTCCCGGGCCGCCCCGATCCACGGCCACAGCTGTTCGACCGGGGTACGCCGGGAGTAGTCCCCCTGCGGGCCGGCCTCCGCCGAGGCGATCGTGGTGATGATCTCGAACGCGGGCACGACCGGCTCGTCGATCAGGCCCTCGTACTGGGCGGCGAGCCGCACGGCACGGTCGACCGTGTCCGCGAGCGGCTGCTCGCCGAGGACGCCGAGGACCGGGGCGCCCGGGTGGCCGTAGAGGGCGACGAAGGTCCGGCCGGGGAAGAGCACCTGCCCGCCACCGGGAAGCTCGACCCCGGTCGCGGCGACCGCCAGCCGGTACCGCAGCTGGTCGACCGGGCCGTACGCGCTGCCGAGCGCGACCGTGTGGGTGGGCGGCTGGCTGGCGAGCGCCTCGATGAGCTGCGGGTCGGTACGCGGGTCGGTGGCCTCGCTGACGAGGACCCGGGCGCCGGCGGCGCGGGCGGTGGCCACGGCGGCGACCGCGTGGTCGTCGGGCGGGGCGAGCACGGTGAGCCCGGCCAGCGGCTCGGGTGGCGACACCGTGGCCAGGAGAGCCGTGCCGGAGACGGGTGACCCGGTTCGTCCACTCTGCCCACGGGGAGAAGCGGGGGGGGGGGGGGGGGGGGGGGGGGGGGCCGCCCCCCCCCCCCCCCCCCCCCCCCCCCCCCC
>CAZSNW010000057.1:0-13860 GCA_964608245.1 uncultured Micromonosporaceae bacterium | reverse complement strand
TGGCTCATCATGCACCGGAAGCCGGCCCGGTGGGCGAGGTCCACCGCGTCGAAGGTCTCGGTCAGGGTGCCGATCTGGTTGACCTTGACCAGCAGCGCGTTGGCGGCCTTCTCCTCGATGCCGCGCGCCACCCGCTCCGGGTTGGTGACGAACAGGTCGTCCCCGACGAGCTGCACCCGCTCGCCCAGCGCCGCGGTCAGCGCCACCCAACCCGGCCAGTCCTCCTCGGCCAGCGGGTCCTCGATGGAGACGATCGGGTAGTCGTCCAGCAGCCGCGCGTAGTACGCGGTCATCTCCTCGGCGGTGCGCGTGGCGCCCTCGAAGTGGTAGGCGCCGTCCTTGTACAGCTCGGTGGCGGCGACGTCCAGCGCCAGCGCCACGTCCCGGCCGAGCTGGTAGCCCGCGTCGGCCACCGCTTCGCTGATGAGGTCGAGCGCGGCGGCGTTGTGCGGCAGGTCCGGCGCGAACCCGCCCTCGTCGCCCAGCCCCGTGGACAGGCCCTTCTTCTTCAGCACCGCCTTGAGGGCGTGGTAGACCTCCGCCCCGGCGCGCAGCGCCTCCCGGAACGTCGGCGCCCCGATCGGCGCGATCATGAACTCCTGGATGTCGACGTTGGAGTCGGCGTGGGCGCCGCCGTTGAGGATGTTGAACAGCGGCACCGGCAGCAGGTGGGCGTTCGGCCCGCCCAGGTACCGGAACAGGCTGAGCCCGGTCGAGGCCGCGGCCGCCTTGGCGACCGCCAGCGACACCGCGAGGATGGCGTTGGCGCCCAGCTCCGACTTGTCGGGCGTGCCGTCCAGGTCGATCAGGATCTGGTCGATGAGGCGCTGCTCGGTGGCGTCGTAGCCGACCAGCTCCTCCTCGATCCGGTCGGCCACGTTGGCCACCGCCTGCTGAGTGCCCTTGCCGTGGTAGCGGGAGGGGTCGGCGTCCCGCAGCTCCACCGCCTCGAACCGGCCGGTCGACGCCCCGGAGGGCACCGCCGCCCGGCCCGCGGAGCCGTCGTCGAGCACCACCTCCACCTCGACCGTGGGGTTGCCCCGCGAGTCGAGGATCTCCCTGGCGACCAAACCGTCGATGGTGGCCACTGTGCGCCTCCCGTCCCCTGCACGTCGCCGTCGACCTGCGATCACAGCCGGTCCCGCCGGCCTGCTCCGCGCAGCCTACCGTGCGGCCGGCCGGTCAAGGTGCGCAACCACCCACGGCCGCGCCCTTTCCCCGTCATATCGGTCGTCCGGGATCACCCGGGCGGGTACGTCCGCCGCTGTGGCCCGGATCACGGTCGCGGGCCGCTGGACCCGGGGTCGGCCTTCCCGGTGCCGCGTTCGGCCGCCCGCAGCGTCTCGAGGTGGGCGAGCACCCGCCGCCGCAACGCCCCCTCCGCGTCCACGCCGGCGGCCTCGGCGGCGGCCACGATGCCCAGCAGCACGGTGCCCAGCGCCTCCGGGTCGTCGGTCACCACCGAGGCCGGCGCCTCGGGCGGCGGCACGTCGATGCCGCCCCGCCGCGCCCGGGCGAGCACCTTCGCCGCCAGCGCCAGCGCCGGCTGCGCCATGACGATGCCGTCCAGCGCCGAGCCGCGCGCCTTCTCGGCCCGCTTGATCCGCTCCCAGTTGTCGACGATCTCGTCCACGTCGGCCACCCGGGTGTCGGCGAACACGTGCGGGTTGCGGCGCACCATCTTCTCCACGAAGTCGGCCGCCACGTCGTCGATCGACCAGCGCTCCGGCTCCGGCAGCTCCTCGGCCAGCCGCGCGTGCAGCAGCACCTGCAGAAGCACGTCGCCGATCTCCTCCCGCAGGGCCGCGCTGTCCCCGGACTCGATCGCGTCGAAGGCCTCGTAGGCCTCCTCCAGCAGGAACCGGGCCAGCGACTGGTGGGTCTGCTCCTGCTTCCACGGGTCGCCCCCGGGCGAGCGCAGCCGGTCGGTGACCGCCACCGCGTCCAGCAGCCGGGCGCCGGGCGGGTCCCACGACCCGTACACGACCTCCAGCTCCGCCAGGCCCGGCTCCTCGGCCAGCCGGCGGCCGAGCCGGCGGGCGAGGTCGGGGTCCCCGTCGGGCCCGGCGAGCCAGACCACCGTGCCGTGCGCACCGGCCGCGGCGAGCAGGGCCGGCACCGGATCCGGAGCCGCGGCGGGCCGGTCGCCCGCGTCCGCACCGGCACCCCGGTCGTCGGGCGGCGGCCCGCCGAGCACCTCCACCCGGCCGCCGGCGGCGCGGACCGCCTGCACGGTCGGGTCGTCGGCGGCGGCGTACACCGGGTGACCGCGTACCAGGTCCCACGCCTGCGCGGTCAGCAGGCCGGCCGGCAGGCGTGGGGAGGTGACCAGCAGGACGATCCGTCCCGGCATGGCCGTGGGCCTACTCGGAGACGACCGACGACGGCCCGGCGATCCGGACCCCGAGCCAGGAGGTCACGCCCTGGACGTCGACCAGCACCGGGTGGACCACCTCGTACCCGGGGGCGAGCCGCACGTCCTGGCTCTCGAGCACCTCCTGCAGCAGGTTGCGCATACCGACCGCCTGGCCGAGCTGCTCGAAGCCGAGGAACGGCTGCACCTCCTCGAACGGGATCACCGGCTCCTCGTCGCCGAACAGGTTGCGGTAGACCTCGCGCTGGTCCTCCTCGCTCGGCTGGGTGGGGGTGGCGGCGGACCGCAGCGCCTCCAGCACGGCGTCACCCTCGGCCCGCAGCTGCACGTACGGGTGGTCCTCCGGCAGCTGCGGCATCTGCGCCCGCACCTGGGCGACCCGCGGCTGCGGCACGGAGATCCCGTTGGCGTCGGCGTACCGGCGGCCGGCCTCCGTCAGGACGAGGTACGCCAGCACCTGGTTGCGGACGTGGGGAAGCTGCTCGTCGAGCGACGCCATCCGCTGCCGCCGGAGATCCTCGACCTGCTTGTCGTCGGCGTCCACCTCGCGCAGTTGCGCGACGCTCCGCTCGACCAGGTCGGCCCAGCTCGAGTACCACGCCCAGGTCACCTCGTCCACCTGGTCCACGGTGATCCGGGTGTCCCCGACGTACGCGACGACCCTCGGCTCGCCGTCCCCGCAGGCCGTCAGGCCGACGGTGACCAGCGCACCGGCGAGCAGCGCGGCCACGGCCCGGCGGAGCAGTCCCCGGGCGGCCCGCGGACGACGCGGCGTCATGCCTTCCATGATCCACTTCCTCCGTGACGGGATGCGTACCAAATGTCTCACGTCACGCGGACGCCCCGTCACCGTGGGTGCCGTGGCCCGGGTCGGCGGGCCTCACCGGCCCGCCCCGGCCGGCACCGGGTCGCCGAGCACGTCCCGCAGCAGCGCGGCGCACCAGTCCAGCAGCGCGGTGTCCCGCAGCAGGGCGGCACCCACGCCGGGGCCGGCGGTCGGCCGCGGCACCGAGATCGTCTTCACCGCCGCCTTGTACGTCGCCCCGTCGTACCGTCGCAGCCGCAGCTGGCGGGAGTCGGGCAGCTCCACCGGCGCGAACCGGATCATCCGACCCTGCAGCGACACCTCGGTGAGGCCGTAGGCGCGGGCCAGCAGCCGGAACCGCGCGACCGCCGCCAGGTTGACCACCTCCGGCGGCGGCGGGCCGTACCGGTCGGCGAGCTCGGCCATCGCCTCGTCGAGCTCCTCGTCGGTGCGGGCACCGGCGAGCTTGCGGTACGCCTCCAGCCGCAGCCGCTCCACCCCGAGGTAGTCCTGCGGGAGGTAGGCGTCGACCGGCAGGTCCACCTTGACCTCGACCGGCTCCTCCTCGGCCTGCCCCTCTCCCTTGAGCCCGGCCACCGCCTCGCCGATCATCCGCACGTACAGGTCGAACCCGACCCCGGCGATGTGGCCGGACTGCTCGCCGCCGAGCAGGTTGCCGGCGCCCCGGATCTCCAGGTCCTTCATGGCCACGTACATGCCGGCCCCCAGCTCGGTGTGCTGGGCGATGGTGGACAGCCGCTCGTACGCCTGCTCGGTCAGCGGCCGGTCGGCCGGGTAGAGGAAGTACGCGTACGCCCGCTCCCGGCCGCGGCCGACCCGCCCGCGGATCTGGTGCAGCTGGGCCAGGCCCAGCAGGTCGGCGCGCTCCACGATCAGGGTGTTGGCGTTGGGGATGTCCAGCCCCGACTCGATGATCGTGGTGCACACCAGCACGTCGTACTCGCGCCGCCAGAACGCGAGCATCACCTTCTCCAGGGCGGCCTCGTTCATCTGCCCGTGGGCGACCGCCACCCGCGCCTCCGGCACCAGCGCGTGTACCCGCTCGGCGGCCCGGTCGATCGACTCCACCCGGTTGTGGACGTAGAACACCTGGCCGTCGCGCAGCAGCTCCCGCCGGATCGACGCGGCCACGTGCTTGTCGTGGTACGCCCCGACGTAGGTGAGCACCGGGTGGCGCTCCTCCGGCGGGGTGGTGATCACCGACATCTCCCGGATGCCGCTCAGCGACATCTCCAGGGTGCGCGGGATCGGGGTGGCCGACAGGGTGAGCACGTCGACCGAGGTACGCAGGGTCTTGAGGTACTCCTTGTGCTCCACCCCGAACCGCTGCTCCTCGTCGACCACCACCAGCCCCAGCCGGGCGAACCGGGTGGTCGGTTGCAGCAGCCGGTGGGTGCCGATGACGATGTCCACCGAGCCGTCGGCGAGCCGGGCCAGGGTGTCGGCGGCCTCCCTGGCGGTCTGGAACCGGGACAGCTGCCGGATCTCCACCGGGAACGGCGCCATCCGCTCGGTGAACGTGGCGTAGTGCTGCTGCGCGAGCAGGGTGGTCGGCACCAGCACCGCCACCTGCTTGCCCTCGCTGACCGCCTTGAACGCCGCGCGTACCGCGATCTCGGTCTTGCCGAAGCCGACGTCGCCGCAGATCAGCCGGTCCATCGGCACCGGCTTGCGCATGTCCTCCTTGACCTGCTCGATGGCGGCGAGCTGGTCGGGGGTCTCCACGTAAGGGAAGGAGTCCTCCAGCTCCCGCTGCCACGGCGAGTCCGGGCCGAACGCGTGCCCGCGGGTCGCCTGCCGGGCGGCGTACAGCTGGATGAGCTGGGCGGCGATCTCCCGCACCGCCTTGCGCGCCCGGGCCTTGGCCTTGCGCCAGTCGGCGCCGCCCAGCCGGTGCAGCCCCGGGTTCTCCCCGCCCACGTAGCGGGTGAGCTGGTCCAGCGCGTCGGTCGGCACGTAGAGCCGGTCCTCCGGCTGGCCGCGCCGCGACGGCGCGTACGCGATCACCACGTACTCGCGCTGGGCGCCGTTGACGGTCCGCTGCACCATCTCCACGTACCGGCCGATGCCGTGCTGCTCGTGCACCACCAGGTCGCCGGGGCGCAGCTCCAACGGGTCGATGCCGCCGCGGCGGCGGGCCGGTCGCGCCCCGGCCGGTCGGGTCGCAGCCCCCCGGGCGCCGGTGAGGTCGTCGCCGGTGAGCACCGCCAGCCGCGCGGCGTCGTCGGCGAACCCCGGGGCGAGCACCCCGGTGGTGACGGTCACCGTGCCCGGCGCCGGCGCCTCGGTGAGCCGGTCGACCACGCTCACCCCGAACCCGGCGTCGCGCAGGGTCTGCGCGGAGCGTTCGACCGTGCCGTGGCTGGGCAGGGCGAGCACCACCCGCCATTCGTCGGCGAGCCAGTCCTTGACGTCGCGTACCACCCGGGCGGTGTCACCGTGGTAGCGCGGCACCTCCCGCACCGGCAGGGTGAGGGTGACCGCGTCGTCGGCGATCTCGAAGGCGTCGTCGACCTCGTCGTCGAACCCCGGGTCGGCGGCCGCGTCGAAGCCGGCGGCCGCACCCCTTCCGGCCTCGCCCGCGTCGGTGGGGGCGGCCGGCAGCGGCGACAGCGACCACCAGTCCAGGCCGCGGTCCAGCGCCGCCCGGCGTACCTGCGCGAGCGTCCGGAAGGCCACCGTGTCCAGGTCGATCGGGGCGTCACCGCCGACGGCCGCCGCCGCCCAGCTGGCCTGCCGGAACTCCTCACTGGTACGCCGCAGGTCGTGGGCGCGGGCGCGGATGCGCTCCGGATCGCAGGCGAGCACCACCGTGTCGGGCGGCACCACGTCGACCAGCAGTTCGAGGTCGCCGTCGGCGAGCGCCGGGATGAGCGACTCCATGCCCTCGACCGGGATTCCCTCGGCGAGCTTCTCGCAGATCTCGGCGAGCTCCGGGTGGGCGGCGGCCAGCTCCGCGGCCCGCTCCCGGACGGCCGGGGTGAGCAGCAGCTCCCGGCACGGCGGCGCCTGGAGCACCTCGACCTGGGCGAACGTGCGCTGGTCGGCGACGGTGAAGGAGCGCAGCTCGTCGACCTCGTCGCCCCACAGCTCCAGGCGTACCGGGTGCTCGGCGGTCGGGGGGAAGACGTCGAGGATGCCGCCGCGGACGGCGAACTCGCCGCGCTTGGTGACCAGGTCGACCCGGGTGTAGGCGAGATCCGCAAGACGCGTCGCGAGGTCGGACAGGTCGACGGTGTCGCCGGGTCGGACGGTCACCGGCTCCAGATCGCCCAGGCCCTTGAGCTGGGGCTGGATGACCGAGCGTACGGGCGCCACCACCACCCGGACCGGGGTGTCGCCCGGGTGGGCGAGCCGACGCAGCACCGCCAGCCGGCGGCCGACCGTGTCGGCGCGGGGTGACAGCCGCTCGTGGGGCAGGGTCTCCCACGCCGGGTAGACGACCACCCGGTCGCCGGGCAGCAGGTCGGTGAGCGAGGTGGCCAGCTGCTCGGCCTCCCGGGCGGTGGCGGTGACCACGAGGACCGGACGGCCGGCCCCGCCGTCGTCGCGGGCGGCGGCGAGCGCCGCGGCCACCACCGGTCGGGCGGCGGCCGGGCCGGTCAGCTGAACCTGCCGCGCCTGCGGGTCGCGGTCGGCGGCCAGGTCCCGGGCGCGGGCGAGGATCGGGTCGGACAACGCCGCCTGCAGCAGGCCGGCGAGGGTCATGGTGGTGGACCTTCCGGTTGCGGCTGTGACGGAAGCGGACAGCGGACGCGGACACGCGTAGGCACCCGCGACGCGGAACGCGGGGCGGGTCTCCTGTTCAGGCTACCGCTTCCCCGCCGCCACCCCCTTCCGCAACTGCGGCGAAGTTGTCGCCACACGCCGTCTTCGGGCGACAACTTCGCCGCAGTTGTCGCGGAGGATCGGCCGTGGTCGTCACGGAAGACCGGCGGTCAGGGGCCGTAGGTGCGGACCAGCCACGCCTCGACCGGCCACACGGCGGCACCGGTCGGCAGCGCGAGCCGCTCGCACGGCCCGCCCACGGTGCACCTGAACCACCCGTTGTCACCTCTGTCGGTCAGGTAGGTCATGTCGGTGTCCCACAGCAACGGCGACGGCACGGTCGCACGGTCCGTGCGGAAGAGATCCACGCGGATGTCGTCGCCCGTCAACGGACTGGACAGCAGGGTGAACTGGTGCGCCGACAGCAGGAACGCCCCCGGAAGCTCCTCCGTCCGCGAAATCAGCACGATCCACTGACCGTTCGGCGAGATCGTGCCGCGGTACATGGCCTGCGCCTCCGGACCGCACAGCCCGGTCGGGCCGACCTGCAGCGACCGCGACAGCGACACCACGGCGATGCAGGCGTCGACACCGGTCTTCGGATTGTCCTCATCGAGGATGTCGACCCGCAGGAGTACCTGCCCGTCCCGACTCATGCCCCACACCCACGCGGGTTCCTCCGCCACGGCGAGGGTGCCGTCGGACAGGTCCCACACCGCCGCTCCGAGGGGACCCGGTCCACCACTGACCCCGGTCAGCAGCACCAGTCCATCGTGGATACCCACCGGTCTCGCGGCGTCGGAGACCTCGTAGGTGACCCGGCCCACCTCCTGCAGCGAGGGCAGCGCCACCGCCACGACCTCGTACCCCGCCGAGGCGACCAGCAGCGAGCCGTCGGCGGAGATGACCGGATGCGACAGCGGCCCGAGCGGCCTCGGGTCACCGCGGTCGGGCACCCACCACAACTCGGGGGGTCTTTCCGCGTCACCGCCCAGCTCCACCACCCAGCCACCGGGCACCTGGCTGACCGACCACACCCGCACGGCGGGCACCGGCAACCGCACCCGTGTCCCGTCCGGCTGGATCACCACGTTGCCCACCCGTACCGAAAGGCCGAACTCGCCCGGCGGGGTTCCGCGGTCCGGCGGCGGTGTGAGGGTGGGTGTGGGCGTGGGCTCCGGCACCACCGTCGGCGATGGCGTGACGACCGGCGGCTCGGTCGGGGTCGCCGGATCCACCGGCGCCCGTCCCCCCGCGGGCAGCAGCGTGGTGCCGCCCGCCACCGCCACCAGAGCCGTGGCGACCACCGCCACCATGGCGGCCCGCCGGCGCCGCACCGCCGACCGGCCGGCGCGGACGATGTCGCCCGCGGTGAACGTGGGACCGCCGACGTCGTCCGCCGCCTGCTGCAGCGCGGCCTCGATGCGCCGCTCGACCGGCTCGCTCATCGGCCCACCCCCAGCTGCTTCTCCTCCTGCTCGATGCGGTGACGCAGCGCCGCCAACGCCCGAGAGGCGTGGCTCTTCACCGTTCCCCGGGAGACGCCGAGCACCTCGGCGATCTCCGCCTCGGACAGGCCCTCGTAGTAGCGCAGCACCAGCACCGCCCGCTGCTTGGTCGGCAGCTCGCGCAGGTACGCCCACATCACGTCCCGCTCGGTGCCGTCGGTCGTCTCGTCGCGTACCGGCCGGTCCGGCACCGTCTCCACCGGCCGCTCCCGGAACCGGCGGCCGCGCCACCACGAGACCGCGGTGGTGGCCATGGTGCGCCGCACGTAGGCCTCCAGCGCCGCGACGTCACGGATGCGCGGCCAGGCCGCGTAGGTCTTGACCAGCGCGGTCTGCAACAGGTCCTCGGCCCGGCCGCGGTCACCGACCAGCAGGTACGCGGTCCGGAGCAACGCGGCGGCGCGGGCGGTGACGAAATCGGTGAAAACCTCCTCGGCGGCCTGCTCCACGCAACCCTCCCTTGTGACGTCACCGATCAGGACGCGAGCGCGGGGGTTCCGGTTGTCACGGCCGTGGCCGGGCCCGGCGGAGTCGAATTCCACTCCTCCTGGTCAGGCGCCTCTCGGAGGTCAGGCGTACAAGTTGGTCAGGCGGCGCGCGGCCAGCGTGAAGCCGGCCACCGCGACGGTGAGCAGGCAACCCGTGGCCACCACGTCGAGCCCCTGCCCGGACCAGGGGGAACGGATCGCGTCGACCAGCAGCCCGGTCGGGGTCCACCCGGCGACGGTGTTGAGGGTGTCCGGCAGGACCCCGGGCGGCGGACCGCCACCGACCAGGAAGAAGGTGCCGAAGAACAGCGACAGTCCGAGCCCTTGCGCCACCCGGGGACCCGGCAGGACCGACCCGAGCAGCACGCCGATGGCGGCGAAGGCGAGGACGCCGGCGGTGAACCCGACCGCCACCCCGCCGACGGAGGCCGGTGCCGCCAGGGCGAACCCGGCGTAGGCGAGCGCCAGCATCGCCGCCGCCCCCACCACGGCCAGCAGGGCCAGCACCACCGCCTGCGCGGCGACCAGCGACGCGGCGCTCACCCCGGCGGCGCGGAACCGGCGCAGCACGCCGCCGGCGCGGTAGGAGGCCAGGTGGGTCGGGGTGCCGAGGAACCCCATCGCCGCCACCGCGGCGGCCAGGTACGAGGTGACGTAGAACTGCGTGCCGTCGAGCCCGGCGAAGACCGGGTCGTTGTCCCCGCCGAACGACGCGAGCAGCAGCACCATCAGCAGCACCGGGAACGCCAGCGTGACCACGAGCACGAGCGGCTCGCGTACCAGCAGCTTCAGCTCGGTCCAGACCAGGTACGACGTCACGACTGCTCTCCTTCACCGAGGTGCCGGCCGGTGAGGGCCAGGAACACGTCCTCCAGGCTCGGGTGGTGGGTGCGGTAGTCGACCGGGACGACGCCGTGCGCGGCCAGGTCCGCGGCGACCGCGGCGACGGCCCGCGCGCCCCCGGTCACCGTGACCCGGCCGTCGGACGCGACCGTCACCGACTCCACGTCCGGCAGCGCCAGCAGGTGCCGCGGATCGTGCCCGTCGACCGAGAAGGTGATGCGGACACGACCACCGGCGGTCAGCGCCTCCGGGGTGTCGCAGGCGATCACCCGGCCCCGGTCCACCACGGCGACCCGGTCGCAGAGCGCCTCGGCCTCCTCCATGAAGTGGGTGACCAGCACCACCGTGGCGCCCCGGTCGCGGATGCCACGCACCAGCCGCCAGGTCTCGCGCCGCGCGGCCGGGTCCAGCCCGGTGGTCAACTCGTCGAGGAACACCACGTCCGGGCGACCGAGCAGGGCCAGCGCCAACAGCAGCCGCTGCCGCTGGCCGCCGGACAGGGCGCCCCAGGCCCGGCGGCGCAGCGGCGCGAGACCCCAGGTCTCCAGGGTGGCCGCCACGTCGACCGGCCCGTCCACGGTCCGGGCGACCAACGCCACGGCCTCGGCCACCCGCAGCCGGTCCGGCAACGCGGAGGACTGGAGCTGGCAGCCGACCCGGCGGCGCAGCCGGTCGGCGTCGCGGACCGGGTCCAGGCCCAGCACCCGCAACCGGCCGCGGTCGGGCCGGCGCAGACCCAGCAGGCACTCCACCGTGGTGGTCTTCCCCGCCCCGTTGGGGCCGAGCAGGCCGAAGATCTCACCGGCCGCGACGGTGAACGAGACGTCCTCCACCGCCACGGTCGGCCCGTACCGCTTGCCCAGGTGTTCTGCGGTGATGACAGCGTCCACGGCCGGCCACGGTAGGACCGGGGAGCCGGGCGGCGCATCGGCGGAAAGTGGTCGGTGCCGGTACTCCGTTGGAGGTACGCGCGGCGGTCGCGCTACTGCCCGGGGCGTACCACGCCGCTCCGGTACGCCAGGGCCGCGGCCTGCACCCGGCTGTCCACGCCGAGTTTCGTGATCACCCGGGAGACGTGCGTCTTGGCGGTGAGCTCCGAGATGGACAGCCGGGCGGCGATCTCGCGGTTGGAGCAGCCCTGGGCGATGAGCACCAGCACCTCCCGCTCCCGCTCGGTGAGCGAGGCCAGCGCCGGTGGCGCCGTCGGCTGCTGTTCGCGGGCCATCCGGGCGGCCACCAGGTGGTCGACCAGCCGGCGCGTGGTGGTCGGTGAGATGACGGCGCCGCCGCTCGCCGCCGCGCGGATCGCGGCGAGCAGCTGGTCCGGTGGGGTGTCCTTGACCAGGAAGCCGGCGGCCCCCGCCTCCAGCGCGTCGAAGGCGTTCTCGTCGGTGTCGAAGGTGGTGAGGATGAGGACCTCGGGCGGGTCGGGCAGCTCCCGGATCAGCCGGGTGGCGGCGATGCCGTCCAGGCGCGGCATGCGGATGTCCATCAGCATCACGTCGAGCCGGTGCCGGCGGGCGAGGTCCACCGCGGCGTGGCCGTCGCCGGCCTGGCCGACCACCTCCAGCGCCGGGTCGGCGTCGAGCAGCGCGACGAACCCGGCCCGGACCAGCTCCTGGTCGTCCACGACCGCGACCCGGATCATGCGCCGGGCTCCCCGGAGACGACAGCCGGCGCCGCCTCGGCCACCGGAAACGTGGCGGTGACGCGGAACCCGTCCGGTCCGGGCACCGCGGCGAACCGTCCGTCGTACAACGCCACCCGCTCGGCCATCCCGCGGATGCCCTGACCCGGCTGGACGGGTCCGGGCACCGGCGCGGCGCTGTGGACCTCGACCTCCACCGCCTCCGGCAGGTGCCGGACGGTCACCGAGGTCCGGGCGCCGGGCGCGTGCTTGATGACGTTGGTCAGCGCCTCCTGGATCACCCGGTACGCGGCCAGGTCGAGGCCGGCCGGCAGCCGGCGGGCGGGCCCCTCGGTGGTCACCGTCACCGGCACGCCCGCGGCCCGTACCTGGTCCACCAGCCGCGGCAGGTCGGCCAGGCCGGGCTGGGGTTCGGTGCGCGGGCCGCGCGGGTCCGGGTCGCGCAGCACCGCGAGCATGCGGCGAAGCTCGGACAGGGCCTCCCGGCCGGTGTGCTCGATCACCCGCAGGGCCTCGGCCGCCTCCTTTGGGCGCGAGGCCGCCAGGTGCGCGCCGACACCGGCGCGGACGGTGATGACGCTCATCGCGTGGGCGACCACGTCGTGCAGCTCGCGGGCGATGCGGGCCCGCTCGTCGGCCACCGCCCGGTCGGCGAGCTCCCGCCGGGCCGCCTCGAGCGCGGTGGTCTTCTCCTCCAGCTGGGTGACGTACGAGCGGCGCGCGGCGACCAGCACCCCCAGCGTCCACACCAGCGCGAGCATGACCGCCACGTAGCCGACGTCGGCCAGCTTGACGTCCTCCCACAGACCGACGAGCACCGCCACCAGCATCCACACCGGCGCCACCAGCGCCACCGCCCGCAGCCACAGCGGGCGTGACCAGGTACCCGTCGCGTACAGGACGACCAGCGCCGGCAGCGACTGGAACAGATGGGGCTCGTGGCCGGTGGCGATCCACAGCGGGTAGGCCACGCAGAGGACGAGCACGACGGCCAGCGGGTTGCGGTGCAGCCACAGCAGCGGCAGGGTGTTGAGCGCCGCCAGCGCCAGTCCCGGGAAGGGCGGGCCGAACCCGCCGGCGACGGCCGCGGACGCCACGAAGACCACCGTCAGCACCACGGTGACCGCCAGGGCGCGCCGGAACGAGTCGATCATCGTCGGCGTCAACGATACGCCAGGACCAGCCCCACGGAACCTGGTCGCGGCGCCGCACCGGCGGGGTCGACGCGAGTGGTGGTCCAGGCTCGACCTCGGCGCCGTCCAGCTACGGCGCGGCGGCGGCCGATGTACGTCACGATGGCGGCATGGACACCTGGGACGCGATCAGATCGCGACGCAACGTACGCGCGTACGCCGACCGACCGCTGCCGCCGGAACACCTGGACCGGATCCTGGAGGCGGGCCGGCGCTCTCCGTCGGCGCTCAACCGGCAGCCGTGGGACTTCGTGGTGGTGACCGACCGGGCGCGGCTGGTCGAGCTGGCCAGGGTGTGGCGGGGGGCGGGTCACGTCGCCGGGTCCGCCGCCACCGTCGCGTTGATCGTCCAGGCCGAGCTGGCCGAGCACCCGACCACCTGCTTCGACCTCGGCCAGGCGACCATGAGCATGATGATCGCCGCCGCCGACCTGGGCATCGGCTCCGGGCACGCGTCCGTCGCCGACCAGGAGCTGGCCCGGGAGCTGCTCGGCCTGCCGGCGGACCGGCGGTGCGCGTACCTGCTGGCGTTCGGCTACCCGGCCGACCGGCCGCTGCGACCGGTCCGCCACCCCGCCCGACGCGCGTTCGAGGAGGTCGTCCACCGCGAGCGGTGGTGACCGTGCGGCGCGGAAGCCCGTCAGGCGGTCGGGCGCGCCGCAGTACGCCGATGACGGCCCCGGTCACGGGTAGCATCGGCCGCACCGGGACGGCGCGGTCCCCGTACGGACGAGGGGGGCGACGTGGTGGGCGGACGGGCCGACCGGGATGCGGGAGCGGGCACGGACCCTGACGCGGCGCTGCGGGCCGACATCCGGCGGCTGGGCACCCTGCTCGGCCAGACCCTGGCCCGGCAGGAGGGGCGCTACCTGCTCGACCTGGTCGAGGAGGTACGGGCGCTGGTGCGCACCGACCCGGACCGGGCCGCGGCGCGCCTCGCCGGCCTCGACGTGGTGACCGGCACGCGCCTGGCCCGCGCGTTCTCCACCTACTTCCACCTGGCCAACATCACCGAGCAGGTGCACCGGGCCCGCGGGGTGCGACGCCGTCGCGCCACCTCCGGCGGCTGGCTCGACCACACCGCCCGGCTGATCGCCGAACGCGGCGTGCCGGCCGAGGAGGTGGCCTCGGTCGCCCGCCGCCTGGCGGTCCGTCCCGTGTTCACCGCCCACCCCACCGAGGCGGCCCGGCGTTCGATCCTGACCAAGCAGC
>CAZSNW010000056.1:0-13894 GCA_964608245.1 uncultured Micromonosporaceae bacterium | reverse complement strand
GACGCGGTGCACCGGTTCAGCAACACCCAGCCCGACACGCTGCTGGCGGCGGTGGAGGACGGGACGGTCACGCTGCTCGCCGCCACCACCGAGAACCCCCACTTCTCGGTGATCTCGCCGCTGCTGTCGCGGTGCCTGCTGCTGACCCTGCGTCCGCTGGGCGACGCGGAGGTGCGTACCCTCGTGCGGCGGGCGCTGACGGACCCGCGAGGACTCGCCGGTCGGTTCCGCCTCACCCCGGAGGCCGAGGACCACCTGGTCCGCCTGGCCGGCGGGGACGTGCGACGGGCGTTGACCGCGTTGGAGACCGCGGCCCGGGCCGCGGAGGCGGCCGGCGCGTCGGTGGTCGACCTGGCGACCGCGGAGCGGGCGGTGGACGTGGCCGCCGTGCGGTACGACCGGCAGGGAGACGCCCACTACGACGTGACCAGCGCGTTCATCAAGAGCATGCGCGGGTCCGACGTGGACGCGGCCCTGCACTACCTGGCCCGGATGCTGGTGGCCGGGGAGGACCCGCGGTTCATCGCCCGGCGGCTCATCATCTTCGCCAGCGAGGACATCGGCATGGCCGACCCGTCGGCGCTCAGCGTGGCGACCGCGGCGGCGTACGCGGTGGAGCACGTCGGTCTGCCGGAGGCGCAGCTGAACCTTGCGCAGGCCACGGTGCACCTGGCCACCGCTCCGAAGTCCAACTCGGTCACCACGGCGCTGGCGGCTGCGCTCGCGGACGTGCGTGCCGGGCGGGGCGGGCCGGTGCCGGCGCACCTGCGGGACGCGCACTACCCGGGCGCCCGCAGGCTCGGCCACGGCGTCGGGTACCGGTACCCGCATGACGATCCGCTCGGGGTGGTCGCCGCCCAGTACCCACCGGACGACCTGGTGGGGGTGGACTACTACCGTCCCACCACACGGGGGGCGGAGCGGGAGGTGGCCGTCCGGGTGGCGCGGCTGCGAGGGCTGGTGCGGGGTGACCCGCCGGTGTCGGGAGAGGAGGCGCGGTGACGTCACGCGACCGGCGCAGCGCGGGCAAGGGGATCCGGTGGCGGCGGGCCAAGGAGGACCCCGACGCCGACCTCGACGCCGACGTCGGGTCCGACGACTTCGGCTGGCTCGCCGACCTGCGCAACGCCAAGGAGGAGAAGGCCGACATCGGGCCGCGGGAGGCGGGCGGCCCGGTCCTTCCCGGCGGCCGCCCCGGCCGCGTCGCACCCCCGCCGCCACCGCCGGCGGCGACCGAACCGGCCCCGGCGCCGGCCCGACGTCCCGGCCCACCTGAGCCATCCGTCCGGTCGGCGGCACCGACCGGGCGGCCGGCCGAGTCCCCGGTCGGTCCTCTGACGCCGCCGCGGACCCGCCCACCCGAGCCCACCCCGCCGCGCACCAGGCAGCCCGAGCCCGCGGTGTCCCGGACCCGGCCGCCGGAGCAGGCGGTGCCGCGTACCCCGCCACCGGAGGCCACGGGGTCACGCGCCCGTCCGGCGGAGCCGACCGCCCCGCGCGTCCGTCCGACGGAGCCGGCCGCGCCGCACGCCCGTCCGGCGGAGCCGGTGGCCGGACCGCCGGTGTCGCCGGCCCCGACGGCGGAGGCTCGGCTGCGGCCGCAGCCGCCGGGTCGCTCGCCGGCCGCCGGGGTGCGCCCACCGGCCGCTCCGGGCGGTCCCGCCAATGCCGCGCCCCGGTCGCCCGCGCCGCCGGGGCCTTCGGCGGCGGCGCCGCCCCGTTCACCGACGCCGGTGGGCCTGCGTACCGGCGCGCCGCCCGGATCCCCGGCCAGCTCCTCCGGTCAGCGGGGCCCGGCGAGGCCGGGCACCCCGACCGACCCGCCACCCGGCCGGCCGGGCGTGCCCGGATCCACCCGCGCACCCGCGTCCCGACCTGGCCGTCCACCCGCCCGGCCACCGGCCACCGGCCGGCCGCCGGTCGGCGCGCCCCCGCCGGGTGGGCGACGCCCGGCGGCACCCGGGTCGCCGGCCACGCCGCCGACGCAGGCGACCGGCGACCTGCCGGCGCTGACCGTCATGGGGCGGTTCCGGGGCGCCCGGTCCGAGCTGCGGCGTCAGTTGCGTGAGCAGCGTCGACTGCGGACCATGGCGCTGGCGGTGGTGGTGGCCGTGCTGCTGGGCGCACCGCTGATGTACCTGGGAATCCAGACCGCCACCCGTGACCCGGCGCTCAACTCGCTGGCCGCGCTGCCGGTGCCGGCCTGGGCGGCCGAGTCGCCGGAGGACCGGATCATCAGCGGCAGCCGGTGGTGCCTCATCGACTGCCGGTTCTGGGAGCGCCGGCTGGTGTCGCAGGGCAACCCGGTCCAGACCAACGAGGTCTACCAGCGGGCCCTGCTGCAGACCGGCTGGCAGCCGTGGGAGGTGGCCGGGTGTCCACTGGTCGACGTGGACGGTTTCTACAGCTGTTGGCGTCGCGACGAGTACACCCTGGACCTGTGGGTGCACCCCCCCGCGTGCGCGTACGACCCGTTGCACCTGCGGCGTAACCTGACCGGCGACGCCGGGTCGCCGGACGACGACTGCACCGGGTCCGAGGTGGAGATCAAGATGCAGCACCGGGTGGCCGACGAACGTGGACTCGGCGGCGAGTTCCCGGGTGCGCCGCCCGGAACACCCGCTCCACCACCGACGGGTACGCCGTCCCCGTCGCCCGACGGCAGCCCGTCACCGGACCCGTCGGGCTCGTGAGCCGGTACCGGTGTCGCGCACGCCCGCGCCGTCCGGGTCGCGGCCCGCGGCGCCACCCGGGCCGGTGACCGGGACGGCACGGGTCGAGGCGGTAGGGTCGGCACATCGGGGCGGACACCGGAGAAGGTGAGGAGATCGGTGTGAACGGTGGGGAGATCGCCGCGCTGGTGGCGGCCGGCGCGTTCGCCGCACTGGTGCTGGTGGTCGCGGTGCCGGTGCTGCGACTGCGGCACACGATCGATGCTGCCACCCGGGCGATAAAGGACCTCAGCGACCGGACCGCACCGATCCTGAACAAGGCCGACATCACCATGGACGAGGTGAACACCGCGCTGCGGCAGGTGCACGTGTCGCTCGACGGGGTCAACACCCAGCTGGCGCGGGTGGACGCCATCACCGGCCACGCCGCGCAGGTCACCGCCAACGTGGCGGCCCTGTCCGGGGCGGTGACCTCGGTGGCCACCAGTCCACTGGTGAAGGTCGCGGCGTTCGGGTACGGGCTGCGGAAGGCCGCGGCCCGCCGTGCGCAGCGGGACGAGTACGACCGTCCGGCTCCGTCGCCACGGCCGGGGCGGCGCCGCCGGCGGCCCGCCGCGGGCTGACCGGGAGCCGGAGGTGGTGGTCGTACGGTGGCGCGGCACCGGTGGTGAGGCAAGGGAGGGACGACATGAAGCGGCTGTTGTGGCTGGGCGCCGGGGTCGCGCTGGGGGTTCTGGTCTTCCGTGCGGTGAGCCGGCACGCCCGGTCGTACACCCCACGCGGGATCGCCGCGGCGGTGGCCGAGGGCGGCCGGCGGGCCGCGGCGAGCGTCCGCGACTTCGTCGAGGACGTCAGGGCAGGGATGCGTGAGCGCGAGGAGGAGATCTACGAGGCGATCGAGGCGTCACTGTCCGCCGACGAGTACGCGCCGGACGGCTACCCGTTCCGGGAGGAGCGGGACCTGCCGCGGTGAGGTGGTGGCGCCAGTGACCCGCCCGGTGGGCCGCGGATGACGACGCGCGGTCGCCGACTCGGGGTGGACGTGGGTGAGGTCCGGGTCGGCGTGGCGATCAGCGACCCGGACGGGGTGCTCGCCAGCCCGCTGGTGACGCTCCAACGGAGCCACGAACCGGACAACCGAGGCGTAACCGGTGATATGTCCGAGCTCGCGCGGCTGGTGGAGACCCATGACATCGTGGAGGTCGTGGTCGGGTTGCCGACGACGCTCCGTGGGGAGGAGGGAGCCGCCGCCGCCCGGGCGCGGCAGTACGCGCAGCGGCTGGCGGAGCTGATCGCACCGGTCCCGGTACGGCTGAGCGACGAGCGGTTGTCGACGGTGCTGGCGATCCGCAAGCTCGCTGCCCGTGGCGTACGGGGACGCAGACAGCGTAAGGTGGTCGACCAGGCGGCAGCGGTGGAGATTCTCCAAGGCTGGCTGGACTCGCGACGGAGGCGGGGAACGCTATGAGCGACTTCGACGTACCGTTCGGCGACCCGAGCGGCGGCCGGCGACGGCGGCACGCGTCCACGCCACCTCCGGGTCCGTACCCTCCGAGCTACCCGCACCAGCCCGGGCCGGAGCAGCACGGCTACCCGCCGATGGAGCCGCACGGTTATCCGCCGGTGGATCCGCACGGCTACCCCGCCCACGACCCGTACGCGCCGTACCAGCACCCGGGGGTCGACCCGTACGGGCATCCCGGCGCCGATCCGTACGGTGCGGACCCGCACGGTTACCCGGGCGCCGACCCGTACCAGGGTTACCCGGCCGGCGACCCGCACGGCTACCACCACGGCGACGTCGCGCACGCGTACCCGCAGCCGGCACCGGGCGTCTACCGGGCAGGGTCGCCGATCCCCGGCTACGAGGACGACGATGACGACGCCACCCGGAGCATCCGCCGGCCCGACACCTCCTCGTCGCGGAAGAAGAAGCGGAAGAAGAAGCGCGGCGGCGCCCGGTCGGCGGTGGTGTTCCTCGTCGTGGTCGTGATCCTCGGTGGACTGGGCTTCGGCGGCTGGACCGCGGTCAACTGGGTGCTCGGTGCCGGCGCGCCGGAGGACTACTCCGGCCCCGGCGGCGAACCGGTCGTCATCGAGGTCCTTCCGGGACAGACCGCCACCCAGATCGCGCAGACCCTGTACGAGGCGGACGTCATCGCGAGCGCCGAGGCGTTCATCCAGGCCGCCCTCGCCAACCCGCAGAGCGTGAACATCCAGCCGGGACGGTACGAGATGCGGCGGCAGATGTCCGCCGCGGCGGCGCTGGAGATCCTGCTGGATCCGGCCAACCGGATCGTCGAGCGGGTGACCATTCCGGAGGGGCTGAGCAAGTTCCGCACCTACGCACTGCTGTCGGAGGAACTCGGCATTCCGGTGGAGGAGTTCGAGGCCGCCGAGAAGGAGGTGCTCGAACTCATCCCGAACGAGTGGTTCGTGCGTGACGACGGGAAGCAGGCCGAAGGGGGCATCGAGGGCTTCCTGTTCCCCGACACCTACGAGTTCGGGACGGACCCCACCGCGGAGCAGGTGCTGACCATCATGGTCAACCGGTTCCTCGAGGTCGCCGACGAGATCAACTTCGTCGAGGTGGTGAAGAACGACCGCAACATCTCCCCGTACGTGGCGCTGATCGCGGCCTCCATCGCCCAGGCGGAGGCCGGCACCGAGGAGGACCTGGCCAAGGTGGCCCGGACCGCATACAACCGGGTGTACCGCGCGTTCATGCCGCTGGAGATGGACGTCACCTACAACTACGGCCGGGAGCTGCAGGGACTCGACCCGCTGCACTCGGGTGAGATGAGGGGGGACGACCTGCGCGACCCGGCCAACCGCTACAGCACCCACGCCCACGCCGGCTGGCCGCCGGGGCCGATCAACAGCCCGGGCCGGGCGGCGCTGGAGGCCGCCATGCGGCCAGCTGACGGGCCGTGGCTGTTCTTCGTGCTGATCAACCCGGACACCGGCGAGTCGGCGTTCGCCGCCACCTACGACGAGCACCTGGCCAACATCCGGACCGCCTGCCAGAACGGCGTGCCGCTGTCGGACTGCTGATGCCGCGGGCGGCGGTGCTCGGCCGACCGGTGGCCCACTCGCTGTCACCGGTCATGCACCGGGCCGGGTACGCGGCGACGGGGCTGGTCGGCTGGTCCTACGAGGCGGTCGACTGCGGTGAGGCCCAGCTGCCCGCCTTTGTGGCGGGCCTGGGTCCGGAGTGGGTCGGCCTGTCGCTGACCATGCCGTTGAAGGAGGCGGCGGTGTCGGTCGCCGCGGAGGTGACGCCCACCGCGGCGCGGCTCGGCGTGGCCAACACCCTGGTGCGGCTGCCCGACGGCCGGTGGCGGGCCGACAACACGGACGCGCCCGGCATGGTCGACGCGCTGCGCGAGGGCGCACCGGACGTGGCGGTCGACCGGGTGGTGGTGCTCGGTGCCGGCGGGACCGCCCGGGCGGCGTTGGCGGCCACCGCCGAGCTCGGCGCGAGCCTCGTCGAGGTGGTGGCCCGCCGGCCGGAGGCCGTGACGGCGCTGCTCGGCGCGGCCCGAGCGCTGGGGGTGACGGTCGTCCACCGGCCGTGGTCGCAGGCGGCGGCGGCGCTCGGTGCGGCCGACCTCGCCGTCTCCACGGTCCCGGCCGGGGTGGCCGACCCGCTGGCCGGTGAGGTCCGGTGGCGGCCGGGCGGCGTACTGCTGGACGTGCTCTACGCCCCGTGGCCGACACCACTGGCCACGTCGGCGGCGGCCGCCGGGTGCCGGGTGGTCTCCGGGCTGGACCTGCTGCTCGCCCAGGGGGTTCGCCAGTTCACCCTCTTCACCGGCGTACCGGCGCCGGTGGAGGCGATGCGGCGGGCGCTGCGGTCGGCCGCCGGTACCGGCTGACGGACGGATCCCACCGTCGGGCCGGCCGACCGGCGGTGTCGTGTCAGACTGTGCGGCGTGATGCGCTGGCTGACGGCGGGGGAGTCGCACGGGCCGGCGTTGGTGGCGATCCTCGACGCGGTCCCGGCCGGGGTGGAGATCACCAGCGCCGAGATCGCCGACCACCTGGCCAGGCGACGTCTCGGCCACGGCCGCGGCGCGCGGATGACCTTCGAGCGGGACGAGGTCGAGATCGTCGGCGGGGTGCGGCACGGGGTCACGCTCGGCGGACCGGTCGCCGTCCGGGTGGGCAACACCGAGTGGCCCAAGTGGCGCACCGTCATGGCCGCCGACCCGGTCGACCCGGCAGAACTCGAAGGACTGGCCCGGGCGGCGCCGCTGACCCGACCCCGGCCCGGCCACGCGGACCTGGCGGGGATGCAGAAGTACGGGCACCCCGACGCCCGGCCGGTGCTGGAGCGGGCCAGCGCCCGGGAGACCGCCGCCCGGGTGGCGGTGGGCACCGTGGCCCGGGCCCTGCTGCGGCAGGCGCTCGGGGTGGAGATCGTCTCGCACGTGGTGGCGATCGGCCCGGTCGCCGCCCGGCCTGACCTCGTGCCCGGGCCGCAGGACACCGCGCGGGTGGACGCCGACCCGGTGCGCTGCCTGGACCCGGAGGCGAGCGCCGCGATGGTCGCCGAGATCGACGCCGCCCGCCGGGACAACGACACCCTCGGCGGGGTGGTCGAGGTCATCGCGTACGGCGTACCGCCGGGCCTGGGCAGCCACACCCAGTGGGACCGGCGGCTGGACGCCCGGTTGGCGGCCGCGCTGTGCTCCATCCAGGCCATCAAGGGGGTGGAGATCGGCGACGCGTTCACCCAGGCGCGCTCCCGCGGGTCGGTCGCACACGACGAGATCGTGCCGGGTTCGGAGGGCCTGACGCGGCGGACCAACCGGGCCGGCGGGCTGGAGGGCGGCATGACCACCGGCCAGCCGCTGCGGGTCCGCGCGGCCATGAAACCGATCTCGTCGCTCACCCGACCGCTGGCCACGGTGGACGTCGCCACCGGTGAGCCGGCGGTGGCCATCACCCAGCGCTCGGACGTGTGTGCCGTGCCGGCGGCGGCGGTGGTGGCCGAGTCCATGGTGGCCCTGGTGCTGGCGGAGGCGGCGGTGGAGAAGTTCGGGGGTGACTCGGTGGCCGAGATGCGGCGCAACGTCGCCGGTTACCTCGCCCACCTGGTGGTCCGGTGAGCACGGTGGAGCGTGACCGGTCGCGCCCGGTGTGCGTACTGGTCGGCCCGCCCGGCGCGGGCAAGTCCACGGTCGGGCGGCTGCTGGCCGCCGCGCTCGACGTGGACTTCCGGGACACCGACGCGGTGGTGGAGGAGGTCGCCGGCAAGCCGGTGCCGGACATCTTCGTCGACGACGGCGAGGAGCGGTTCCGCGAACTCGAGCGGGAGGCGGTGACCCGGTCGCTGCGCGAGTTCGACGGCGTCCTGGCGCTGGGCGGCGGGGCGGTGCTGTCGGAGGCGACCCGGGCGGCGCTGGCCGGCCACACCGTGGTGTTCCTGTCGGTGGAGCTCGCCGACGCGGTCAAGCGGATCGGCCTGGGGCAGGGGCGGCCGCTGCTCGCGGTCAACCCGCGGGCGGTGCTGCGGCACCAGTTGGAGCAGCGGCGCCCGCTCTACCAGGAGGTCGCCACCGTCACCGTGGCCACCGACGGGCGTGCGCCCGAGCAGGTGGTCGACGAGATCGTCGGGTTCCTCGCGGAGCGGCGCACCGCTGCCACCCCGCGGGACGCCTGACCGCCCGCGGGACACGGGAGCCCTTGGGGACCCGTGGGGCCCACGGGGCGCCAGCGACACGGGGGACACGTCGAGGCTCCTCCACGATTCCGGGCCCGGAACGTCCGACAATCGGCGAACAGCGCCCGTGCGTACCGGGCGTCGAAGGAGGTTCGCGTGCCCCATCCCACCTCGCGGGTGCTGGCCATGCTGGAGGCGCTGCAGTCCCGCCCCCGGGTCACCGGCGCCGAGCTCGCCGCGGTGCTGGCCGTGGACGAGCGGACCGTCCGGCGGTACGCGACCACGCTGGCCGAACTGGGCATCCCGGTGACCGCCACCCGCGGCCGGCGTGGCGGCTACCGGCTGGCGCCGGACGGTCGGGTACCGCCGCTGCTGCTCACCGACAACGAGGCGGTGGCGGTGGCGGTGGGGCTCGGCGCGGTGGACCACTTCGGACTTTCCGATCATGTGCCGGCGGCCGCGGTGGCCCTCGCCAAGCTGCACCGGGTGCTGCCGGCGCGGCTGGCGGCGCGGCTCGCGCAGCTGCAGGAGCGGCTCGGCATCCCGCTGCACCCGCGGCCGGCGGCGGCGGTGCCGGCGCCCACCGCGGTGCTGCGCGCACTCTCCGCCGCCACCCGGGAGCGCCACCGGGTGGCGGTCAGCATCCACCACCCCGGCTGGGGCGGTCGGCTGGTGGAGCTGGACCCGTACGGCCTGGTGTTCCACGCCGGCGGTTGGCGGCTCGTCGGCCGCGCCCGACCGGGCGGCGACCTCGTCACGGTCGACGTCGACCGGGTCGCCGCGGTGGACGTGTCGGACGAGACGTTCCCGGAGCCGGAGGGGTTCGACCCGGTGGCGTACGTCACCGGGACGGCCGACGGCGGAACCGGGCGGACCGTCGAGGTCGAGGCGCTGCTGGAGACCGACGTCGCGGTGGCCCGCCGAAGGGCACCGGACGGCGCGGAGCTGGTCGAGACCGGCGGCGGGGTGCTGCTGCGCGCCCCGGTGCCGGACCTGGAGGCCGGGGCGGCGCTGCTCGCCGGATTCGGCTGCCCGTTCACGGTGATCCGACCGGACGGGCTCACCGCCGCGCTCGCCGCGTACGCCCGGCGGCTGGCCGGCTACGCCCGCCGCCCGGCGCCGACCGTCGGCTGACGGCGACGACCGCGCCGGCGGCGGGCCCGGGCGGGGCCCGGCCACCTGCCTACGATGGGATGCCGTCGCCGCCACCGGGCCACGCTCACGCCCGCGGGCCGTGGCGGCGGAGGGCGGGGTGACCGGTGGCGACGAGGGACGAGGTGACGACGGTCCCGGTGACGGGTGCGCACCCGTACCCGGTGCTGATCGGCCGCGGGCTGCTCGCTGAGCTGCCGGCGCTGCTGCCCGACGCCACCCGGGCGGTGGTGGTGTACGCGCCGCCGCTCACGGCGCGGGCGGAGGCGGTGGTCGCGGTGCTCCGCCGCGCCGGGGTGGCGGTCCGACCCGTGGTGGTGCCCGACGCGGAGGCCGGCAAGACCGCGGATGTGGCCGCCCGCTGCTGGGACGCGTGCGCCGCCGCCGGCGTCACCCGCGCCGACGCGGTGGTGGGGGTCGGCGGTGGGGCGGTCACGGACCTCGCCGGGTTCGTCGCCGCCACCTGGCTGCGCGGGGTGCGCTGGGTGGCGGTGCCCACCAGCCTGCTGGGGATGGTCGACGCCGCGGTCGGCGGCAAGACCGGGATCAACGTCGCAGCCGGCAAGAACCTGGTCGGCGCGTTCCACCCGCCGGTGGGCGTGCTGGCGGACCTGGACGCGCTGTCCACCCAGCCCCGCCGCGACCTGGTCGCCGGGCTCGCGGAGGTCGTCAAGTGCGGGTTCATCGCCGACCCGGAGATCCTGGAGCGCATCGAGGCCGACCCGGACGGGGCGACCGAGCCGGCCGGCGCCACGCTGCGGACGCTGGTGGAGCGGGCGGTCCGGGTCAAGGCCGCGGTGGTCTCCGCGGACCTCACCGAGGCCGGACCCCGGGAGGTGCTCAACTACGGCCACACCCTGGGGCACGCGATCGAGCAGGTGGAGGGCTACCGCTGGCGGCACGGTGACGCGGTGGCGGTCGGGATGGCGTACGCGGCGGCGCTGGCCCGGCTCGGCGGGCGGCTGGACGGGGACACCGCCGACCGGCACCACCGGGTGCTGGCCGCCCTGGGCCTGCCCACCACCTACCGCGCGGACGCCTGGCCGGCGCTGCGGGAGGCGATGCGGCACGACAAGAAGGCCCGGGGCGCGGTGGCGAGGTTCGTGGTGCTCGCCGGCCTCGCCCGGCCGGAGATCTGGGCGGACCCGCCGGAGGAGCTGCTCGCCGGGGCGTACCGGGCGATCAGCGCCTGAGGCGGGCCGGCGGGACGCCGACCGTCAGGCGGGGGACCGGTCGGCGGGGCGGTGGGCGTTCACCCGGGCCACGAACTCCGGCCAGTCGTGCACGTCCACCGCGCCGGGGACCGGCTCGTTCCAGGGCGCGACCATCCGGCAGACCAGCGCGGTCGGATGGTGCTCCACCAGCTTGGGCAGCACCAGCGGGGAGTCGTCCAGGTACACGTCGCAGGCCACCCGGTGCTTCTCCCGTTGGAAGTGGATCTCCCGGGTCGGGATCCGCTGGTCGGCCAGCCAGTGCAGGGTGTCGGGGATCGCGCGGTCGGGTTTGGCGGTGATGATGACGATCTCGTGTCCGGCCGCCGCGAGTTCGGTCAGCGCCTCCCGGGCACCGGGCATGAGGTCCAGGTGGCGGAACAGGTGACGGTCGTTCACCCAGTCCCAGAACTCGCGCATGTTGGGGAAGTGGGTCATCTTGTGCAGACCGTCCCAGGCGATCTGCGGCGCCCCGGGTTCGAAGTGGACCGTCCGCGGGTCGGTACCGAACTCCTGCCGGTACTGCGTGGTCCAGCCCTTGTCGAAGTCCGCCACCACACCGTCAAGATCGATACCCAGCCGCATGCCCGGTACGCTACCCGGGCCGTCGCGTCGGCGCGGGCGGAGGGCCCGGGCGGCAGCGGGCTACACTCCATCGGGCCTGCCCACCTCGGGCGGGCGTCGCCAATGCGCAGGCACGTTCGTTGACCACGGAACAGGAGCAGCACCGACCACGATGACCACCACCCGCGATGCCCACCTCGGTCCGGCGCCCTCCGCCGGCCGGTCGGTCGACGCGCGCGGAAGGAGGGCGTGAGCCGGCATGGAGAAGAAGACCGAACGCCGGATGTCCGCCCGTCGCAAGGCGCGCAAGCGGGCGCTGGACGTCCTCTACCAGGCGGACCTGCGGGAGCTGCCGCCGGAACAGGTGCTGTCGGAGTATCTCGACCAGCTGCCGGACCCTCGGCCGACCCAGATCGACTACACGGTGCAGCTCGTCGAGGGGGTGGCCGCCCACCGGGAGCGGATCGACGAGCTGCTGGCCAGCTACGCCGAGGGCTGGACGCTGGAGCGGATGCCGCCGGTGGACCGCAACCTGGCCCGCATCGCCGTCTACGAACTGCTGTGGCGGGACGACGTCGACGTGCCGGTCGCGATCACCGAGGCGGTCGAACTCGCCCGGGACCTGTCCACGGACGACTCGCCCCGGTTCCTCAACGGCGTCCTGGGCCGGATCGCCGACTACGCCCGCCGTTGACCACACGCCGACGGCGCCCACCGCGGGCGGTGGGCGCCGTCACGCGTACGAGGGTGTGTGCCGGGTAGCCGGCGCCGACGTGGGACCGCTGCCCGTCAGGAGGGCCTGGACCGCGTCAGGACTCGAACAGCGAGCGCGGGTCGTCCACGATGATCCCCGCGTCGGTGAGCCGCTCGAGCAGCTCCTCGGGCGCGATGTCGTAGACGATCGCCAGCGCCTGCATGTCGGCCGCCCGCAGCGACAGCACCCGACCGTTGTAGTCGCCGCGCTGCTGCTGGATCGCCCGCGCGTACCGCGCGACGTGCGCCAGGTCGTCGTCCTGACGGTCGTAGAGCTTCTCCAGGTCGAGCACCACCTTGCCGGCGAACCCGAACTGCGGCGGGGCCCCTTCGGGCAGCAGCTCCGAGACCGGCACCCGGTAGAACTCGGCCAGCTCGGCGAGCCGGTTCACGGTGACCGCGCGGTCGCCCCGCTCGTAGGAGCCGACCACCACGGCCTTCCACCGGCCGCCCGACTTCTCCTCCACACCCTGCAGGGACAACCCTTGCTGCTGGCGGATGGCGCGCAGGCGGGCGCCCAGCTGCTTGGCGTACTCAGACGTCATACAGACACGCTCCCAGGTGCGGGCTCGGGGGCCACCCCGGCCAATGGCTACGGAGAGTGACGGTACGCCGGAGCGCTGCCAGGGTCAAGTCCCGGTCCACGGGAAGCGGCCCCGGTCACGTCCGCCGCGGTGCTGGTACGCTCGCTGCGGCCGTTACCGCGGCTCCAGACGTCCTTTAACCCCGTCCCGTGAGGCGGAGAAGGAGGTCCCACCGTGGCGTCGTCACCGGCGGCTCCGCCGGCGGCCCGGGCCATTCTCGGGCCGGCTGAGTTACAGCGCGTCATCGACCGCATCGCACATCAGATCCTCGAGAAGACCGGCGGCGCCGCGGAGACGGTGCTGCTGGGCATCCCCACGCGCGGCGCGCCGTTGGCGCGCCGGCTCGCCGACCGCATCCGCGCCTTCGAGGACGTCGCGGTGCCGGTCGGTTCCCTGGACGTGACCCTCTACCGCGACGACCTGCGTTCCCGTGCCCCGCGGCCGCTGGGCCCGACCGTCCTGCCGCCCGGCGGGGTGGACGGGCAGCGGGTGATCCTGGTCGACGACGTGCTGTTCACCGGCCGCACCGTCCGGGCCGCCCTGGACGCCCTTCGTGAGCTGGGACGGCCGTCGAGCGTCCAGCTGGCGGTCCTGGTCGACCGCGGGCACCGCGAGCTGCCGATCCGGGCCGACTACGTCGGCAAGAACCTGCCGACCTCGATGGTCGAGCAGGTGCGGGTCCGGCTGGTCGAGACCGACGGCGAGGACGCGGTGCTCATCGTGCCCGCCGGTGCGGGTGAGGGAGGTGGTGCATGACCCGGCACCTGCTGTCGGCCGCCGACCTCACCGCCGAGGAGGCGACGGCGCTGCTGGACACCGCGGCCGAGCTCGCCAACCTCACCGCCGGCCAGGAGGTGCGCAAGCTCCCGACCCTGCGCGGCCGTACCGTGGTCAACCTCTTCTACGAGGACTCCACCCGCACCCGGATCTCGTTCGAGGCCGCGGCCAAGCGCCTGTCCGCGGATGTGATCAATTTCACCACGCGCGGGTCGAGCGTGGCCAAGGGCGAGAGCCTCAAGGACACCGCGCTCACGCTGCAGGCGATGGGCGCCGACGCGGTGGTGATCCGGCACGGCGCGTCCGGCGCTCCGCATCGGCTGGCCACCTGGGTCGACGGCTCGGTGATCAACGCCGGTGACGGCACCCACGAGCACCCCACCCAGGCGCTGCTCGACGCGTACACCATGCGCGCCCGGCTGGGCCGGATCGCCGGGCTCAAGGTGGCGATCGTCGGCCGGAGCTCAGGCGGCTGGTCGAGATCGCGGCGGCGCAGCGGGAGCGGCTCCGAAG
>CAZSNW010000055.1:0-13930 GCA_964608245.1 uncultured Micromonosporaceae bacterium | reverse complement strand
CCGCGCTCAGCTCGCCGGTCCGGCGGCCCTGGTCGCCGGCTCCAGCCGCACCTGCGAGGCCGAGCAGCTGGTCCGTACCGGCTGGGCGCAGCCGGTGACCGCCGATCGGGCCACGGTCCGCACCCGGGCCCCGGCGGTGGTGGTCGCCGGCGACGACGCGTACCGCGGCGCCGACCCGGCCGCCGCGGCGGCCCGCCTGCCCACGGTGGCCTGGCGGGCGGCCCGGCGGGCGTTGCAGGCGGGCGCCCCGGTGCTGGTCCAGACCCCGCGACTGGGCTACCTGCCGGCGGTGGCGTGCGCCGGGTGCCGTACCCCCGCGCGCTGCCCGCGCTGCGCCGGGCCGCTGGCGCTGGGGGCGGCGTCCGGGCCGCCGGCCTGCCGGTGGTGCGGCCAGGTGGTGGTCGGCTACAGCTGTCCGCGGTGCGGTGGGCGTCGGCTGCGCGCCTCGGTGGTGGGTGCCGGCCGCACCGCCGAGGAGCTGGGTCGGGCGTTCCCGGGGTACCCGGTGCGCCGCTCCGGCGGGGACGCGGTGCTGGACCGGGTGCCCGCCGCGCCCGCGCTGGTGGTGGCGACCCCGGGCGCCGAGCCGGTGGCCGACGGCGGCTACGGCGCGGTGCTGCTGCTGGACGCGTGGGCGCTGCTGGGACGGGCCGATCTGCGGGCCGGGGAGGAGACGCTGCGGCGGTGGCTGGCGGCGGCGGCGCTCGCCCGACCCGCGTCGGCCGGTGGGCAGGTGGTGGTGGTCGCCGACCCCGGGGTGCCGGCGGTACAGGCGCTGGTGCGCTGGGATCCGGCCTGGTACGCCGCGCGGGAGCTGGCCGAGCGCCGGGAGCTCGGGTTCCCGCCGGCGGTCCGGATGGCGACGGTCACCGGGGATCCGGCGGCGGTGGCCGACCTGCTGACCGGCGCGGCGCTGCCGGACCGGGCCGAGGTGCTCGGGCCGGTGCCGGACGGCGACGACGTGCACCGGGTGCTGGTGCGGGTGCCGCGGGCGCAGGGGGCGGCGCTCGCCGCGGCGCTGCACGCCGCCGCCGGGGTGCGCAGCGCCCGCCGGGCGCCGGGCACGGTGCGGATCCGGATCGACCCGCGGGAGCTCTCCTGACCGGTGGTCAGGACCCTCCACCGGTGGTCAGGACTCCTCCAGCTCCACGTCGAGGTTGTGGTAGACGGGGCCCATGGTGGTCATGGTCCGCAGCTGCCGGGCCATGGCGTCGGTCTCGGGCCTGGCGCTGTTGACCATCGCCTCCTCGTAGGAGGGGAACTCGACGATCATGTAGTGGTGGTTGGGGTTGTCACGGTCCCGGGCCACCGCCAGCCGGGTGAACGACTGCTCCGGCATCACCTGGTCGAACAGGGCGTTGATCCGCTCCGGCTGGTCGGTCTCGTACTCGATGATCTGGATGAAGCTCATCGCGTACCTCCCTCGGGGTGACGGTGCGCCGCCGCCTCAAGTTTCTCCTTTCCGGCATACCGGATGTGAGGCTTCGTTGGATCCGGTGCGTGATCGGTGCGCAACGGGGCCGGAACGGCAGGTCCGTACACTTGATGGGGCCGGCGCCCGCCGGCCGGAGGGTGAGAGGAGCCGCCTGTGACCGTCATGCCGGTCCGCCTGCTCGGGGATCCGGTGCTGCGCACCCCGGCCGACCCGGTGGTCGACTTCGACAAGGAGCTGCGCACGCTGGTGGCCGACCTCACCGACACCCTGTTCGAACAGCAGGGCAGCGGCCTGGCGGCGCCGCAGATCGGGGTCAGCCTGCGGGTGTTCGTCTTCGACGTCGACGGGGTGCAGGGCCACCTGGTCAACCCGGAGCTGGAGTTCCCCGACGACGAGGAGCAGGACGGGCCGGAGGGGTGCCTGTCCATCCCCGGCATCTACGTGGACACCAAGCGCCGGATGAACGTCGTCGCCCGCGGCAAGAACATGTGGGGCGAGCCGGTGCAGCTCGTGGGCACCGGGATGATGGCCCGCTGCGTCCAGCACGAGACCGACCACCTCGACGGGGTGCTGTTCATCGACCGGCTGGATCCGGAGCGCCGCAAGGAGGCGATGCGGATGATCCGGCAGGCCGACTGGTACGACCCGGAGTCGCCGCCCCGCATCAAGATCAGCCCGCACACCGGACCGTACGGCCTGGCCTGACCGCCATGCGGTTGGTCTTCGCCGGCACCCCCCAGGTCGCGGTGGTGGCGCTCGAGGCGATCGCCGCCTCCCGCCACGACCTGGTCGCCGTGCTCACCCGGCCCGACGCGCCGGCCGGGCGGGGCCGCCGACCGCGCCGCTCGCCGGTGGGCGAATGGGCCGACGCCCGCGGACTGGAGGTGCTCACTCCGGCCACGCCGCGCGACCCCGCGTTCCTGCAGCGGCTCGCCGAGCTCGCTCCCGACTGCGTCCCCGTGGTGGCCTACGGTGCCCTGGTGCCGCCGGCGGCGCTCGCGGTGCCCCGGTACGGCTGGATCAACCTGCACTTCTCCCTGCTGCCGGCCTGGCGCGGGGCGGCCCCGGTCGCCCACGCGCTGTTGCGCGGCGACGACCTGACCGGCGCCAGCGTGTTCCAGCTGGAGGAGGGGCTGGACACCGGGCCGGTGTTCGGCAGCGTCACCGAACCGATCGGTGCCCGCGACACCGCCGGGGACCTGCTCGCGCGGTTGGCCGACAGCGGCTCACGGCTGCTGGTGGCGGTGCTGGACGCGATCGAGGCCGGGCAGGCCCGGGCGGTGCCGCAACCGGACGACGGGGTGAGCTACGCGCCGAAGATCACCGTGGAGGACGCCCGGGTGCGCTGGCACGAGCCGGCGTTGGCGGTCGACCGCCGAATCCGCGCCTGCACCCCCGAGCCAGGCGCCTGGACCACCTTCCGCGGCGACCGGATCAAGCTCGGCCCGGTCCGGCCGGCCCTCGACGAGCCGGCGCTGCCGCCGGGGGCGCTGCGGGTCGAGCGCGGACGGGTGCTGGCCGGCACCGGCACCGCACCGGTGGAGCTGGGCGAGGTGCAGGCGGCCGGCAAGCGGCCGATGCCGGCCACCGACTGGGCGCGCGGCGCCCGACCGGCGGCGGAGGAGCGGCTGGAATGAGCGACGCGAGCCGGGACCGGGCTTCCCACGGTCCGGGGGACCGGGGCCGTCGGGGCCCCGGCGACCGGGGACGCACCGGCCGGAACGGTCGTGGCGACGGTCCTTTCGACCGTGGCCGGGGCGGGCGTGAGCGGGGCGCGCGGCAGGGCGACCGTGGCCGCGGCATCCCTGGCGGCCGGCGCCGGCCGACCGGCGAGCGGCGGATCGACGATCCGCGCCGGGCCGCGTACGAGGCGGTGGCCGCGGTCGGACGGGACGATGCGTACGCCAACCTGGCGTTGCCCGGGATCCTGCGACGGTCCCGGCTGGACAGCCGCGACGCGGCGCTGGCGACCGAACTGACCTACGGCACCCTGCGACGGCTGGGCACGCTGGACGCGGTGGTGGCCGTGGCCGCCGAGCGGGAGGTCACCCGGATCGACCCGCCCGCCCGGGACGCCCTGCGGCTCGGCACCTACCAGCTGCTCTACACCCGGATCCCGCCGCACGCCGCGGTCTCGGCCACCGTGGAGCTGGTCCGTGACGTGGCGCCGGCGGCGACCGGGTTCGCCAACGCGGTACTGCGCCGGATCGCCTCCCGACCGGTGGAGGAGTGGCTGGACGAGGTGGCGCCGGCGGTCGACACCGACCCGGTCGGGCACCTGGCGGCGGTGCACAGCCATCCGGCGTGGATCGTGCGGGCCTTCGCCGAGGCGCTGGGGGAGGAGCCCACCGCCGCGCAGGCGAGGTCCGGCGAGACCCTCCGGGCGCTGGTCGCCGACAACGAGCCCGCGCCGGTGCACCTGTGCGCCCGGCCCGGCCGGATCGACCAGGCCACCCTGGTGGACGAGACCGGCGGGGTGCCGGGGCCGTTCTCGCCGTACGCGGTCCACCTGCCCGCCGGTGCGCCGGGCGCGGTGGCCGCGGTCGCGGACGGCCGGGCCCACGTGCAGGACGAGGGTTCGCAGCTGGTGACGCTCGCGCTGGCACAGGCGCCGGTGTCGGAGGGGCCGGCCGAGCGGTGGCTGGACATGTGCGCCGGCCCGGGCGGCAAGGCGGCGCTGCTGGGGTCGCTCGCCGCCGAGCGGGGAGCGAGCCTTCTCGCGGTGGAGGTGGCCGCCCACCGGGCCCGGGTGGTGGAGCAGGCGGTCCGCGGCCTGCCGGTGACGGTGGTCAACGAGGACGCCCGTCGGGTCGGCACCGGGGACGAGCTGCCGGCCGGCGCGTTCGACCGGGTGCTGGTGGACGCCCCCTGCACGGGCCTGGGCGCGCTGCGCCGCCGGCCGGAGGCGCGGTGGCGGCGCACCCCGGCCGACCTGGCGGCGCTGACGAAGGTGCAGCGGGAGCTGCTGGTCGCCGCGATCGAGGCGGCCCGTCCCGGCGGGGTGGTCGCCTACGTGGTGTGCTCGCCGCACCCGGTGGAGACCCGGGTGAGCCTGGACGAGGCGCGGCGCCGCAGCCCGCACCCCACCCGCCTGCTGGACGCCCGGGAGTACCTGCCGGCGGGGATGCCGGCGCTCGGCGACGGGCCGTGGGTGCAGCTGTGGCCGCACCGGCACGGCACCGACGCGATGTTCCTCGCCCTGCTGCGCCGCACCGCCTGACCGGGCGGCGGCGCGCGGAACCGCCGTTCGTACACTGGTGCGGTGAACCCGCCGGTGATCGCACCCAGCATCCTCGCCGCCGACTTCGCCCGGCTGGCCGAGGAGGCCCGGGTGGTGGAGGGTGCGGCCGACTGGCTGCACGTGGACGTGATGGACAACCACTTCGTCCCCAACCTCACCATCGGGTTGCCGGTGGTGCAGAGCCTGCGCCGGGCCACCGACCTGCCGCTGGACTGCCACCTGATGATCACCGAGCCGCAGCGCTGGGCGGTCGGGTACGCCGAGGCGGGCGCCCACAACGTCTCGTTCCACGTCGAAGCCTGCGACGACCCGGTGGCGCTCGCCCGCGACCTGCGGGCCGCGGGTTCCCTGGCCGGGCTCGCGATCGACCGGGACACCCCGATCGAGCCGTACCTGGAGCTGCTGCCACACTTCGACGTCCTGCTGGTGATGACGATCAAGGCCGGGTTCGGCGGGCAGGCGTTCATCCCGGAGCTGCTGGAGAAGGTGCGCACCGCCCGCCGCCACGTCAACGCCGGGCACCTCCAGATCCGCATCCAGGTCGACGGCGGCATCAGCCCGGACACCGTCGAGGCGGCGGCCGAGGCGGGGGCCGACGCGTTCGTGGCCGGCACCGCGGTCTACCGCGCCGACGACCCGGCCGAGGTGGTCCGCCGGTTGCGGCGGCTGGCCGCCGCGGCGATGGGCGCGCACTCTGCACCCCGCTGACCGCCGTCTCACGCGTACGCAGCGTGTGTGCACGGCCACATAGGATGGGCCCGTGACCGATGTCGAGGTGGCTCCGGCCACGTCCGCGTTCGCGTCCCGGTCTCCCGAGCGGATCCTGGTCGCCGACTTCGACCGCGAGCTCGCCGGGTACCTGGCGGCCCACCTGCGGGTGAACGGCTTCGAGACGTTGGTCACCCACGACGGCGGGCAGGCGCGGCAGCTGGTCGCCTCCCACAAGCCGGACCTCGCGGTGGTGGAGGCCGACCTGCCCGGGCTGAACGGGCTGGAGCTGACCCGTCAGCTGCGGTCGGACCCGATGACCGGGGCGCTGCCGATCGTGATCCTCAGCGGCTCCCGGCAGCCCGCGCAGCGGACGCTCAGCCTGTCGGCCGGCGCCGACGACGTGGTGACCAAGCCGTTCGACGTCTCCGAGGTGGTCACCCGGATCCGGACGACGCTGCGGCGCAACCAGGAGTACCGGGAGGTGTCGCCGCTGACCGGCCTGCCGGGTAACAACCGCATCCTGCGGGAGATCGCCGAGCGGGTCCGGGTCGGCGGGGAGTACGCGGTCTGCGTGTTCGACATCGACCGTTTCAAGAGCGTCAACGACGTCTACGGCTTCGAGCGCGGCGACGAGTTCATCACCCTGCTCGCCAACTGCCTGCACCGCTCGGCCAAGGAGGCCGGCGACCCGTCGATCTTCCTCGGGCACATCGGCGGCGACGACTTCGTGCTGGTGTGCCCACCCGACCAGGTACGCGCGATCACCCAGCGCGCGGTGGAGGAGTTCGAACAGGCCGCCGACCAGCTCTACGACCCGGAGGACGCCGCGCGCGGCTACCTGGAGGTGGTCGACCGCCGCGGCAACGTCCAGCGCCCCAACCTGGTGACCATCTCGGTGGGGGTGGCCCTGTCGACCTGCCGACGGTTTACCGACCCGCGCGAGGTGATCGCCGTGGCCAACGAGATGAAGCGGGTGGCCAAGCGGCAACCGGGCTCCTTCGTCGCCTACGACCGGCGCCGCTCCCGCTGACCGTCGCCGGGTCCACCTTGTGAACCCCACCGGGCCTGTTGCCGGTGACCGGCGGTGACGTGCAAGACTGGCGGCGTACCCACCACGCGCAGGCGGGATGCGGTGTGATTCCGAACCGGCGGTGACCCCGGCGACGGCCGGGCAGCCCGCGACCCGGTGGCGAGCCACCGGTGGACCTGGTGCGACTCCAGGGCCGACGGTTGGCTGCGGCGACGACGCCGTCACCGTAGCCAGACAGTCCGGATGGGAGCAGGCGCGCGGTCCGGGGCGGTGACGCGCTGCTGCGTGCCCGCCGTGACCTCGCCTGTCCCCGTGCCGCACCCACCGTCGCGTGGACGCCGCGAGGAGGGGATGCATGGCGAGTCAGGCCGAGATCGCCGCCATGGGCCGGGCGATCGAACTGGCCGCCCGGGGACTCGGCACGACCAGCCCGAACCCGGTGGTGGGCTGCGTGATCCTGGACCGGGACGGCGCGGTCGCCGGGGAGGGTTTCCACGCGTACGCCGGCGGCCCGCACGCCGAGATCGTCGCGCTGGCCCAGGCCGGTGAGCGTGCCCGCGGAGGCACCGCGGTGGTCACCCTGGAGCCGTGCAACCACCACGGGGCGACCGGGCCGTGCACCGAGGCGCTCATCCGGGCGGGGATCGCCCGGGTGGTGATCGGTGTCAACGACCCGGACCCGCGGGCCGCCGGCGGGGAGCAGGCGCTGCGCGCGGCCGGCGTGGACGTGGAGGTCGGGGTCCGGCAGGCCGAGGTCACCGCCGGCAACATCGCCTGGCTGACCGCGGTCCGTCGGCGGCGGCCGTACCTGATCTGGAAGTACGCCGCCACGCTCGACGGCCGGTCGGCGGCGGCCGACGGCACGAGCATGTGGATCACCTCCGAAGCCGCGCGGATGGACGTGCACGCCCACCGGAGCACGGTCGACGCGGTGATCGTCGGGGTGGGCACGGTGCTGGCCGACAACCCGCAGCTGACCGCGCGCAACCTGCGGGACGGCACGTTGGCCATCCGGCAGCCGCTGCGGGTGGTGGTGGACTCGGCGGGCCGGACCCCACCGGACGCCCGGGTCCGCGACGACGCCGCGCCCACCTGGATCGCCACCGCGGCCGACTTCGGCCGCGGCCCCGACGAGCAGGTCGACCTCGTCGAACTGCTGGAGCGGCTGTACGAGCGGGACGTGCGCGCGGCGCTGCTGGAGGGCGGGCCGCGGCTGGCCGGGGCGTTCCTGTCCGCCGGCCTGGTCGACAAGGTGATCGGCTACCTGGCGCCGAAGATGCTCGGCGCCGGACCCACCGCGCTGATGGGCGCCGGTGTCAACACCATCGCCGAGGCGATCGAGCTGGAGATCACCGACGTCACCCGGATCGGACCCGACCTGCGGTTCACCGCGATCCCCCGGAACGTGAAGGAGTGAGGCGGGTGTTCACCGGCATCGTGGAGGCGCTCGGCGAAGTGGTGCGGCTCGACCGGCACGGCGAGCACGCCCGGCTGGTGGTGCGGTGCCCGTCGGTGGCCGGCGGGCTGGCGTCGGGGGACTCGGTGGCGGTCAACGGCGTCTGCCTCACCGTGGTGGAGACCACCGACGGCGGGTTCGTCGCCGACGTGATGAAGGAGACACTGGCCCGGACCACCCTGGACACGCTGGTGCCGGGTGCGCCGGTGAACCTGGAGCAGGCGGCCACCCCGACCAGCCGGCTCGGCGGCCACCTGGTCCAGGGGCACGTCGACGGCGTGGGCACGGTGACCGCGCGGACCCCGGGGGAGCGGTTCGTCGACCTGACCGTCGCCCTGCCGCCGGGGCTGGCGCGGTACGTGGTGGAGAAGGGTTCCATCGCGGTGGACGGGGTGTCCCTGACCGTGGTCCGGGTCACCGACGAGCCGGACGACCCGGCCGCCGGGCCGCCGGCAACCTTCACCGTGAGCCTCATCCCCACCACGCTGCAGCGCACCACGCTGGGGGTACGCCGGCCCGGCGACCCGGTGAACCTCGAGGTCGACGTGGTCGCCAAGTACGTGGAGCGGCTGGTCGGGGGGGTGCGGCGGTGAGCACCGGGACGATCGAGCAGGCGATCAAGGAGATCGCGGCGGGACGACCGGTCATCGTCGTCGACGACGAGGACCGGGAGAACGAGGGCGACCTGATCTTCGCCGCCGAACACGCCACCCCGGAGCTGGTGGCGTTCATGGTCCGCTACACCTCCGGCTACATCTGCGTGCCGCTCACCGGTGAGGACTGCGACCGGCTGCAGCTGCCGCCGATGTACCACACCAACCAGGACCGGCGTCGGACCGCGTACACGGTGACGGTGGACGCCCGGGAGGGGGTGACCACCGGGATCTCCGCCGCCGACCGGGCCCGCACGATCCGGCTGCTGGCCGACCCGGACGCGCAGCCGACCGACTTCACCCGGCCCGGCCACGTGGCGCCGCTGCGGGCCCGCGACGGCGGGGTGCTGCAGCGGGCAGGGCACACCGAGGCGGCGGTGGATCTCGCCCGGCTGGCGGGCCTGCGGCCGGCCGCGGTGCTGTGCGAGATCGTCTCCGAGCGGGACGGGACGCAGATGGCCCGCCGCGACGAGCTGGAGGTGTTCGCCGCCGAGCACGGGCTGATCCTGATCACCATCGCCGACCTGATCGCGTACCGGCGGCGCCACGAGCGGCACGTGGAGCGGGTCGCCGAGGCCCGGATCCCCACCGCGGTGGGGGAGTTCCGGGCGGTGGGCTACCGCAGCCGGTTCGACCCGGGCGAGCACCTCGCCCTGGTGTACGGCGAGATCGGCGACGGCCACGACGTGCTCGTGCGGGTCCACTCCGAGTGCCTCACCGGCGACGTGTTCGGCTCGCTGCGCTGCGACTGTGGGCCGCAGTTGCAGGCGGCGATGGCCCGGGTCGCCGCCGAGGGCCGCGGAGTGGTGGTCTACCTGCGCGGCCACGAGGGACGGGGGATCGGCCTGCTGCCCAAGCTGCGCGCCTACCGGCTGCAGGACGAGGGTCTGGACACCGTGGACGCCAACCTGGAGCTCGGGCTGCCGGTGGACGCACGCGACTACGGCCTGGGCGCGCAGATCCTGCTCGACCTTGGGGTGCAGTCGGTGCGGCTGCTCACCAACAACCCGGGCAAGCGGACCGCGCTGGAGGAGTACGGGCTGCGCGTGCGCGGCCGGGAGCCCCTGCCGGTGCGACCCCACCCGGAGAATTTGCGCTACCTGCGTACCAAGCGGGACCGGCTGGGGCACCTGTTGGGTCCGTTGGAGATCGACGACATCGAGGCGACGCGGCTGCACCCGGTGGAGGGGGAGACGGTCGGGCCGGTCGGCCCCTCGGTGTGACGCGACGCCCGGGCACGGGCGGAAAGGGAGGGACGATGGGGGCGACCGGCCAGCCGGATCTGCCCGAGGTGGACGGCACCGGTCTGGTGCTGGGTGTGGTCGCCAGCCGCTGGCACCAGGAGCTGGCCGACCAGCTGTTCGACCGGGCGGTGGCGGCGGCCCGGGCGGCCGGGGTCGCCGAGCTGGTGACCGCCCGGGTGGCGGGCGCGGTCGAGCTGCCGGTGGTGGCGCAGGCGCTGGCCCGCCGCTGCGACGCGGTGGTGGCGCTCGGCGTGGTGGTCCGCGGCGAGACCGCCCACTTCGACCAGGTGTGCCGGGCGGTGACCGACGGCCTGGTCCGGGTGGCGCTGGACGAGGGGACCCCGGTGGCCCACGGAGTGTTGACCGTGGACACCGTCGACCAGGCGCGGGCCCGCGCCGGGCTGCCCGGCTCGGTGGAGGACAAGGGCTGGTCGGCGACCGTGGCGGCGCTGGACGCCGCGCAGGTGCTGCGACGGATCCGGGCGGGGTCACCGGCCGCGGCCCGCTGACGGCCGCCGGGACGCGGGCGTCCGTCCAGAGTGTTGTCCGGACGGACGATGTCGGTTGGACGACACAGGTCACGACGGCGACGCCCCGGTTGACGTATTGTCGGTGGGCCCACCGGCCGAGTTCAACGGTCGGGAGGGGCGCAGGAGGCGGCCATGACCACGCGTACCGTCCGTCGCACACCCACCCTGGTCGCCGTGCTCGCCGCGGTGCTCGCGGTGACCGGCTGCAACGGGTCGGATCCCGGCGACGGGGGACGGTCGCCCACGGACACCAGCCCGAGCCCGGGGGTGTCGACCACGCCCGAGGGGGTGGCCGGTGGCGGCTCCAACGGCGGTCCGGGTGGCGGCTCGAACGGCTCCTCGGGCGGCGGCTCCACCGGGATCGGCCAGCCGCCGGAGCCGGCGCACGCCCGCGACCAGGTCGCCGTCTACTACCTGAGCGACCGGCACGGCACCACCGACCTCGGGCTGGGGTTCCGGGCCCGGCTGTACCGCGAGTTCCACACCCTCGACGTGGGGGACGGCTCGCCGGCCGCCCGGGTGCGGGCCGCGGTGACGGAGATGCTCACCCCGGGCAGCGCGTTCGACCCGGACTTCGCCAGCGGCTGGCCCGAGACCGCCCGGGTGCGGTCGGTGGAGATGAGAGGCGGCACCGCGGTGGTCGACCTGACCGGGGTGTCGAGCCCGAGCACCCGCTTCGGCCCGGTCGAGACCGAGCCGATGGCCGTCCAGCAGTTGATCTGGACCGCCACCGCGCAGCCGGGGGTGGACGGCGTGACCCTGCTGGTGGACGGGCGAGCGGTGGAGACGCTGTGGGGCGGGGTGAGCCTCGGCCCGAGCATGCGGCGGGGGCACGTCTACGACGTCGTGGCGCTGATGTGGCTCATCAGCCCGCAGCACGACCAGCGGGTGCCGGGCACCTTCGAGGTGCACCTGTACGGCGCGCCGTTCGAGGCCACCGCCCAGCTGCGGGTCCGGCAGGGGTCCCGGGTCGTGCACGAGCAGTTCGTCATGCTCGGTGGGTCCGGGTTCCCGGAGAACTTCGGCGAGGCGAAGGTGCGGATCACCCTCCCGCCCGGCACCTACACCATCGAGGCGTTCGAGTACTCGGCGCGTGACGGCAGCGTGATCTGGCTCGACGACAAGGTGATCACGGTCGGCTGACCACGTGAGATCGGCCACCGGCCGGGCGGGCCGGTGGTCGTCACCGTGTCCCGGCACTGACACAATGGGCGCCGTGAAGACCTTCGACGAGCTGTTCGCCGAGCTGCGGGCGAAGGTCGCCGCGGGCACCCCGGGGTCGGGCACGGTGGCGGCGGTGGCCGATGGGGTGCACGCCGCCGGCAAGAAGGTCGTCGAAGAAGCCGCCGAGGCGTGGATGGCCGCCGAGTACGAGGGTCCCGAGCGGGCCGCCGAGGAGGTGGCCCAGCTCCTCTACCGCACCCAGGTGCTCATGCTCGCCGCCGGGCTGTCGCTGTCCGACGTCTACCGACATCTCTGACGGCGGCCGGCGGGACGACGGGGTTCCGGCCGGCCGTGCCGGGACAGTCCGTTGGTCCAGTCGCACAACCGGGAGCGGGAGAATGCTGCGGGTCGCCGTGCCGAACAAGGGGAGCCTCGCCGCGGGCGCCGTCGAGATGCTGCAGGAGGCCGGGTACCGGCAACGGACGGACGGCAACGAGCTGGTCTGCCGGGACCCGGACAACGAGATCGAGTTCTTCTACCTGCGACCCCGGGACATCGCCACCTACGTGGCCTCCGGGGACCTGCACCTGGGGATCACCGGCCGGGACCTGCTGCTGGACGCCGGTGCGCCCGCCGAGGAACTGCTGGACCTGGACTTCGGGGCGGCCACCTTCCGGTTCGCCGCCCGTCCCGGGACGGTGGCCGGCATCGCGGACCTGACCGGCCGCCGGATCGCCACCTCCTACCCCCGGCTGGTCTCCGACTTCCTGGCGCGCCGTGGGCTCGCCGCCGAGGTGGTCCGGTTGGACGGCGCGGTGGAGAACGCCGTGCAGCTGGGCGTGGCGGACGTGATCGCGGACGTGGTGGCCACCGGCAACACCCTGCGGCGGGCCGGACTGGAGCCGGTGGGGGAGCCGATCCTGCGCACCAGCGCGGTCCTCATCGGCGGCGGGGGCCGCCCGGCCAACGGCGCGGTGACCTCGCTGCGCCGCCGGCTGGAGGGCGTCCTGGTGGCCCGGCAGTACGTCATGCTCGCCTACGACGTCCCGGTGGCGCTGCTCGCCGAGGCCACCGCCCTCACCCCGGGGATGGAGTCACCCACCGTGTCCCCGCTGCGCCGGCAGGGGTGGGTGGCGGTGCAGGCGATGGTGCGCCGCGCGGAGATGCACCGGGTGATGGACGCCCTGTACGACCTGGGGGCGCGGGCGATCATCGCCACGGACATCCACGCCTGCCGGCTGTGAGCCCGGTGGCGCCGCGCGGACCGCGCGTCGTCGCTGCGGTGAGGCTGTGAGAGGCTGGGGGCATGGCGCAGCACACCGGTACGCCGGAGGCCGGCACCGACCGACCCGCGGTCGACCGACTGCCCCGGGTGACGTTCCGGCCCCGCGTCACGCGCTACGTGACGCTCGCCGCCGGGGCGCTGTGGCTCGTCACCTCGGTGGTGCTGGCGCTGACCACGGCCGACGTCACCTGGTACGGCGAGGTACCGGTGCAGCCGGTGGACCGGGCCGCCATGGTCGGCCTCGGGGTGGTGGGCGCCCTGGTGTTCGTCCTGCTCGGCCGGCCGGCAGTGACCGCCGACGCCGACGGCGTGCGGGTCCGTAACCTGCTGGGCAGCCGGTGGCTGCCGTGGGACGAGGTGGTCGCGGTCCGGTTCGACCGCGACATGCCGTGGGCGTCGCTGGAGCTGCCCGACGACGAGCGGCTGCCGGTGCTGGCGGTCCAGGCGGTCGACGGCGAGTACGCGCTCACGGCGGTGCTGGCCCTGCGCGAGCGGCACGCCGCGGCGCAGTCGGCGCGGACCGACGGCTGAGCCGCCGACCGCCCTGCCGCGGTCGGTGGAACGTGCTAATCTTGCACGGTCGACCACGTCGGTGCGGGTCCGCGTACCCGGACCGACGACGAAGTGGAGCGCCTGCTCCCACCCGAGTTGCCTCCCGTTCGCGGGGGTGCGGCCGGGTCCGGTCACCCGGGCGGGTCGCCCGGGGTGCCCACCTGTCCGGTGGGCCGTGACCGGTCGAGCAGGCCCCGGCAACCGCCGGGGCCTTCTACTTCGTTCGCACCGGTCACCCGACCGGAGTGGATGGTCACCACGTCGAAACGCTACGAGGAGGCCCCATCAGCACAGAGCCGCGTGTCAACGACCAGATCCGCGCCCGAGAGGTCCGTCTGGTCGGCCCGGAGGGTGAGCAGGTGGGCATCGTCCCGCTGGAGCGGGCCCTGCAGCTGGCCATGGACGTCGACCTGGACCTGGTCGAGGTGGCCCCCAATGCGCGCCCGCCGGTGTGCAAACTCATGGACTTCGGCAAGTTCAAGTACGAGAGCGCGCTCAAGGCCCGTGAGGCACGCCGGAACCAGCAGCAGACCGTCATCAAGGAGATGAAGCTCCGCCCCAAGATCGACCAGCACGACTACGAGACCAAGAAGGGCCACGTCGAGCGGTTCCTCAAGGGCGGGGACAAG